>JAZQGK010000118.1:0-10636 GCA_045539975.1 Candidatus Scatosoma sp.
TATCACTGATAGAACTATTTAAAACCTTAGCATAAGAGGCGGTGTTACAGACAAATATAATTTTTGTCATGGTCACGCCAGAATATTCAATAACAAGTGTAGACTTGGCATAAAAACGCACAGGGTTTGTATAATCTGCAATGTTTGTAGTACTACTTGCTTTGTTATTTGTTACGGTAATTCCATTTTCTTCCCATACTTGCTGTTCTGTGCTGAATGATTTGCGCTTTGCTACATCATCAAAGGTAAGGGTGGCTTCCGTGGGTTGCGTTGCACCGCATACAGAGCATGCACCGTCTTCGTATTTATGCCCAGCTGCGATTTCTTCCGTGCTTACAGTTTCACCGCAATCGTCGCAGATGATGGTCTTGATACCAGCTTCCGTACAAGTTGCGTCTACTGTTGTAGTTGTTGTATTCGCATGTTCGCAGGAAGAACTATTGTCGGATGAATCCTCGTTGGAACTGTCATCGGATACATCACCGCTTTCCGTGCTCCATGTAATATAAATGGAGGTTAGATACAGAGCGCCGCTGTTTGATCTAATACCAATGTATTCATAATCTCCGCTGACGGTTAATTCCGTGGATGTCCCATAATTAATCGTACCAAGGAGTGTTCCTTGAGTGCTAGCACTATACAGCTCAGTTGCAACGGTATATGCCGAATTTTTACCATAAATATTTAAGGTTCTACCGCTTGAAGTATTTGCGTTCCATACAACAGTAATGTTTTTTATTTTCCCACCGCTAGCTGTTGTAATAATACCGGAATTATTATTATTAGATCTTAACTGAATAGAAGTGTTTCCGCCTGCGCTTTGGCCAGCGTATACAGCCGCAGAGGTGCTTGTTTTACCTGACCATGAGACATATGACGTACTCGTGACTCCTGTTAATGCACGATTTAAGGTGTCAGTTACCGTCGTCTCCGCAGCGTTGGCTTGGTAATGATTCGTCGGGATTACCCAAAGGACAACGACGAAAAATACCGAAAAAAGCACGGTAAAACAAGCCAAAAGCAAAGTTTTTACTCTTTGTGTAGCTTTGTACATAGTTCTTCTCCTTATATGTAAAAATTTTTGAATTAAGTATTAATTCGGCACACAAAGGACACGATGCCGCCACGTATACACACATGCGCGCATGCACATATGACATATTAATTAAAATTCATTATATAACGAATGGAATATAATGTCAACTGTATGACATATTAATTAAAATTCATTATATAACGAATGGAATATAATGTCAACTGAATGAATATTAGAATTAAAAAAATATCAATATTTTTTACGTTTTTGTGAAGCTAAACGGATTCTTTCGCCAAGCGCAAGAACATCTTCGCTTCGTCAAGATTACGAAAAAACTATTTCTTCGCATTGTGTTCGCATGATGAACGCAACAAAAAAACGACCCAATAGAAAATCGTTTGACTAGGTCGTTTTGGTGATAGGTATTAACGAAGAGCAAAATTAAAAACCTCGAATAGGACTTCGTTTGTTAATGAAGTTTTTCAATATTTTGCTTGATTCGGTCGGTCAAGGAACTGGTGTATACCAATTCTCTTTGCCAATCTCGGAATTTTGTCGTTACAAGATTTTCGCACATTTTTCTCATCAAGGGATTTTCCATATAATGGCATTGCTCGCTGAGGGCAACAATATATTCCTGCTCAAACTTGGTTGCCAAGAAGGTGTTTTCGGGATAGAGCGACGAAAACGTTTGATAGAGCGCTTTGCGTTCTTCTACCGAGCGGTTGAGGTGCTCGTGAAATTCGGCACTATCTGGCGAGCACTGTTGATACAGATGTGCAAAATCATTATGCATATAGCTTCTCAATAGCTGGAAGAGGCAGGGCGATGCCATTGTCTTTTCCATTTGAGAAATCAAGGAAAGCCCATTCTCATAGATTTTTTTCGCTTTGTCCGCAACGAAAGAAAGGGTTTCTGCGTCTATTTCTTTATTTCGCATATAAAGCAAACAAGTAAGACCGTATACGCTATGGCAGAGAATATCCAAAAATAATTCCAAGCTATCTGCATCGGTGCGCTTACGCGCAAGTACCATATCAAAATCCTGCATTTTAACGAAAAAATCGTCTTGGGAAAATGGACGCAGCATATTTTCCGTGACAACAAAAACGTCAATGTAAGCTTTTGCAAAGTAGACAACGGTATTGACAAGATTTGAGCCTGAAATGGAATCAAGAGCATTCCGTAGTACGGTATTATCCATATAATAGTAGGCGGCAAGACAGCCTGCCAGTACATATTCGCAGATTTCTATGTCCGATTTCGGGCGGTCATCCGTGAGATATGCATAAATATGCTTCCAATTATTGATTAGGTCAAAATAATCAGTCTCAGGTTCTTCGCTCAAATTCGCCTCGAAAATCGAGTAAATCTTCAAAGCGATATCGGCTTCCGTTTCTTTTTGGGGGTCGAAACGGACTTCGGATGCCCATGTTCCCATAAGATCGCTTGGAAGATCCTTGACGGATTTGTTTAATAAAAAGGAGTGGATATGATGAACGGGAAAGCGAGCCATGATGTAGCCCCATTCAAACATGAGATTGGAACTAATCTCACCGTTGGGTTTGTCGGCAACGAGCAAAATAGCCAAATTGCAGCGGTTGATTTGGCTGAGTACTTGGGCACCGATGAACATGTCCTTGGGCGAACCGCCCCCAACGAGTGCAGTTTTTTTGGTGCGTTCTTTGATTAATTGCGCAAGGGCGTCAGCGACCCCTTTGTTTCCGCTCCATCCAATAAAAACGTTGTCCATTACATTCTCCTAAATATTTGTATTTTTGAAACAGCTCGAATTTAGCAATCAAAAACAGATAAGCAAATTCAAGTGATTTTTGTAAAGATATGTATGCCGTTACGCCTTGAGGCTAAGGCGCGTACTTGTCCTTATGCGAGAAAAAAACCTTGGTATAAAGCCAAAGGTAGATAAACGAAAATCAAACCTCAAAAGAGGCTTGATTTTCGTTAAGTTTGGTGGAGCTAAGCGGATTCGAACCGCTGGCCTCCTCGTTGCGAACGAGGCGCTCTACCAACTGAGCCATAACCCCAACTACGTGTTCATTATATAACTTTTTTTAACGCTTGTCAATAATTTTTTTGTATTTTTTCTAAAAAGCTTTTTTGTAAACAAAAAAAGCGAATGCGTATAGCACTCGCTTTTACCATAACGTGATAATTATTCGTCAAATTTATTTTCCAAGAACTTCGTTGCGTCATAGCCTTGTCTGTATAAGAGGTAGGTCGTAACGTTGGGCGCAATAAACTCGTTTAACTTCACTTCCTCTAAAATGCCTGCGTCCAACTTATCTTTCACCAGTTTATAGGGCAGGAAAGAATATCCCAACCCGTTTTCAAGATAGGGCAACAATTTAGAGGAATTATCCACTTCCAAACGGAAAATATGATTTTTCGGGAAGAGGGAGCGGATAAACAATCCCGCTTCGCTCAAGGTAAAATCACACATCAAATAGGGGATTTTTGCAAGCTGGGATTTGGTAATCCCGTCAGGATAAGCATTTACGCCTTTTTTGCAGACGAGAGCCACTCTATCCACGTCGTACACGTCGCAGTTATACCCCAAACGTTTCAAAGGAATCGCCGAAAAAACCATATCCAACATGTTGTCCTGCAACTGCTGAATTAAGTTCAAAGAATGCCCAAGCATAACTTTGACGGAAGTGACGCTATTATCCTTTAAACATTCGTCCACCAAAGGCTTTACGTAAGCCTCATAGGATGCGTTGATAGCCCCGATGGAGAATTTACGGCTATGGCTAGACAAAGCGTTCATTTCCTCGATAGAAGTGCTTTGTAACTCTAAAATGCGTTCCGCATAGCGCAAGAAAATCTCACCGGCTTCCGTTAATTTAACCGTCTTTGAACCGCGAGTGAACAATTTTTTGCCGACTTCTTTTTCTAATTCGCTGATACGGTTGGTAACGGTAGATTGCGCGATAAAAAGCTGTTCGGCGGCTAAGGTGAAATTCTTAACTTTAGACAAAAAGATAAATGTTTTTAATTCTTCTGTATTCATTTAATTTTTTGATAACTCCTATCGATTTTATCTATTATTCTAATTATAACGCGTATAAATCAAAAAATCAAGGGGGTAAAGCAAAAAAGTTTAGAAAAAAGCAAAAAAAATTATAATTATTGCTTTCTTTCTTGATTTTTCTTGTGTGTGATTGACAAAAAGGAAAGAAAAGCGTATAATAAACGCAAAAGTATTTGAGAGGAAGAATTATGCGCCAAACGCAGATTACGGAGAATGTTAAAAAAGTTAAACAAGCAATAAAAAACGGTAATAGATATGGGGAAAAAGTATTGCTTTGCGCGGCGACGAAAATGCAGAGCGTTGCGGATATCAATTATGCGATTATTGCAGGCGTGGATGCCGTTGCGGAGAACAAACCGCAGGAGTTCCGTGACAAACAGGCAGACCTTTTGCCTTGTCCTCGGCATTTTATCGGGCACTTGCAGACGAATAAAATAAAATATTTGATAGGGAAAATAGATTTGTACCATTCCTGTGATAGAGAGGATTTGGCGGTGGCTTTGGCAAAAGCTTCTTTAGATAAAGGTTTGACGTCCAACATATTGATACAAATTAACGTCGGCGGAGAGTCGTCAAAGGGCGGTTACACGTATGAAGATTCGCACGAGGTTTTTATGCGTCTTAAAGACGAGCCGGGGTTGTGCGTGAAAGGCTTTATGGCGATGCTGCCCGAGGACGGCGAAGACGAGTATAAACGAGGGTTAGTGCAAAAAATGCGCCGTTTGTTTGATTGGGCAAAAACGGTTTCTCCGGACGTGGAATATCTTTCCATGGGCATGAGCGGCGATTATGCACTTTGCGTTGAAGAGGGCGCAAACTTGATTCGAGTGGGCTCGACTTTGTTTGGGAAAAGAGATTACGGACAAAACTAAGTGATTCACGTTAAAAGGATAAAAATGGTAAAACAAAACGAAGAAACAATTAAATATGCCTTAGTGACGGGTGCGACGGGCGGACTTGGAAAAGCTTTCGTTTTTGCGTTGGCAAAACGAGGGTACGCACTTTTGCTGATGGGCAGAAGTGAGGAAAAACTGCGGCTTTTACGCGAAGAGGTTTTACTGCATTATCAGGACGTAGAGGTTAGGACTTATGCGGCGGATTTATCCAAGGAAGAGAGCCGAATCGCCGCGCAAGAAAAGATTGCCAAAGAGGGGATAAAAGTATCCTTGCTTGCGAACGTCGCGGGGGCAGACGTACAAAAGGGAGTGACGGAATACACCCAAGAAAAAATATCCTTTCAATGCCGGGTCAATTTCGAAGCTGCAGCGAGTATGTGCCGCTTTGCCATAGAAAGAAAAACCCAGCGATTAGAGATAGTGAACGTGTCTAGCGTTTCTGGTTTGTATCCCATGCCGTATTTTGCTATATACAGTGCAACCAAAGGCGCTCTTACTTCCTTTTCGCAATCTTTAAGACAAGAAATGAAAGGAAAGGGTGTGCACGTGACGGCAATTTTGCCGGGGGCGATGCCGACGCGCGAGGATATCAAGGCGCAAATTAAAGGGCAAGGACTTTGGGGAAAATTGGCGGCAAAATCGCCCGAAGCGGTAGCGGAGGCTTCGTTGAAAGCCGTGCGAAAAAACAAGCGTAAGGTAATCGTCGGATTTTGGAATAAAGTTATGCGGATTGGCACGGCTTGGATGCCGGAGACTTGGCGATTGGCATTTATTGCAAAGCGTTGGAGTAAAATATCCAAGGACGCGTTTTAAAAGTGGAATTAAAAAAGGAGTGAAACGTTTCTTCTCCGCAAGGGAAAACGTTTTTCTTTTTTTGCGTTTTGCCCGATTTGTCCCAATATAATTTGAAAGTTCTGTGTAAAATGCACTGGAAAATCAATTAAGGCGTCTAAACCCTTGACAAATCGTCTTTTTTGGGGTATAATCGATTTAATTAATTTTAATATGGCGTATTATCGAAAAAAATAAAAGCAGTGAGGATAAGTATGATAGAATTAAACCCCATGAGCAATTTATTGGAGATGGATCAATATACGTATGAATTGCAGGACGTGCCCGAAGCGCAACTGTTCCGTGAGATTTATCCGTATGATGAAGTTCCCAAGACTCCGTTTAACCATAGACGAGTCCCCATGAATATGCCCAAGGATATTTGGATTACGGACACAACGTTCCGTGACGGTCAGCAATCGCGTGCGCCGTATACAGCGAAGCAGATTGTTGATATTTATAAATTGATTGCGCGATTAGGCGGTGAAAAGGGCATCATTAGACAAAGCGAGTTTTTTGTATATACGAAAAAGGACAGAGACGCTTTGGAACAATGTATGGCTTTGGGGTATAAATTCCCCGAAATTACCACTTGGATTCGTGCCAAAAAAGAAGATTTCGCGTTGGTACATGATATCGGCATAAAGGAAACGGGGATCTTGGTAAGCTGCTCCGATTATCATATTTTCAAGAAATTGAATATGACGAGAAAGCAAGCGTTCGATCATTATCTCGGCGTTGTCAAGCAGGCATTTGAAGCTGGTATTGCGCCCCGTTGCCATTTGGAGGATTTGACGCGCGCCGATTTCTATGGCTTTGTCGTGCCGTTTGTCAATGAGCTGGTAGATCTTTCCAAAGAGGCAGGGATTCCCGTTAAAATCCGTATGTGCGACACCATGGGCTATGGCGTTCCTTTTACGGGTGCAGCTCCTCCCAGAAGCGTACCGGGACTTGTTTACGGCTTGCACCATTATTCGGACGTGACTTCGGAAATGTTGGAATGGCATGGTCATAACGACTTCTATATGGGCGTAGCAAACGCGGTCAGTGCATGGCTGTTTGGTGCGAGCGGCGTAAATTGCTCTTTGCTTGGTATCGGAGAAAGAACCGGTAACGTTCCGACGGAAGCGATGGTGATGCAGTACGCGTCTTTGCGCGGGACGTTGGACGGTATGGATACAACGGCAATCACGGATATAGCGGAATATTTTAAGACGGAACTGAAATACGACATTCCGCCGATGACGCCGTTCGTCGGTAGCGCATTCAATTTAACGCGTGCAGGCGTACATGCAGACGGCATGATGAAAGACGCGGAAATTTATAATATTTTCGACACGGAAAAGATTCTCAACCGACCTGCGGAAGTTTCTATTTCCAATACGTCCGGGCTTGCCGGCATCGCGTATTGGATTAACAAGCATTTCAAACTTCCGCCCGAAAAACAAGTTGGCAAACAGGATTGGATTGTCAAGATGATGAAAGAAGATATCGACGAACTGTATGCGGACGGTAGAACGACGGTAATGGGCGAAGAGGAGTTGGAAGAATTATTCCATAAATATCGCAAAGACGGGCGTCGTTCGGTGAACTGGTTCGATTTATAAGGAGAGAGATATGGGTTATACAATCGCGCAAAAAATCATAAAAGAACATTTGGTTTGCGGTGAAATGACCGTCGGAAAAGAGATTGGATTGCGGATCGATCAAACGCTTACGCAGGACGCAACGGGGACTATGGCGTATTTGCAGTTCGAGGCGATGGGGATCGACCGTGTAAAGACGGAGCTTTCCGTTGCCTACATAGACCATAACACGTTGCAGGCAGGCTTTGAAAACGCAGACGATCACCGTTACATCCAAACGGTTACGAAAAAACACGGGATTCGTTTTTCCCGACCTGGTAATGGGATATGCCATCAAGTCCATTTGGAACGCTTTTCTAAACCCGGTAAAACGCTTATCGGTTCGGACAGTCATACGCCTACGGCAGGCGGTATCGGCATGCTCGGTATGGGTGCAGGCGGCTTGGACGTTGCGGTTGCAATGGGCGGCGGCACGTATTATATTACCATGCCGAAAATGATTAAAATTAGCTTGGTAGGACGTTTACCCGATTATGTTGGCGCAAAAGACGTCATTTTGGAAGTTTTGCGTATTTTAAGCGTGAAAGGCGGCGTTGGTGCTATTATCGAATACGGCGGAGAGGGCGTAAAAACTCTTTCCGTGCCGCAAAGAGCAACCATTACGAATATGGGTGCGGAACTGGGTGCAACGACGTCTATTTTCCCTTCCGATGAAGTGACGGAAGCATTTTTAAAGGCAGAGGGAAGAGGGGAAGACTTTGTCGCATTAAACTCGGATATTGACGCGGTATACGATGCGGAGTATACGGTGGATTTAAGTTCTTTGAAACCGTTGGCGGCATGTCCGCATAGCCCCGACAACGTAAAAACCGTTTCCGAACTTTCCGGCATGAAAATCAACCAAGTATGCATCGGGTCTTGCACGAATTCGTCCCTTTCGGATATGTTGACGGTGGCGGCGATGCTGAAAGGAAAGACTGTACATCCCGACGTTAGCTTGTCCATTTCCCCGGGGTCAAAGCAGGTATATACAATGTTAGCAGAATGCGGAGCTCTTGCCGATTTAATCAATGCCGGCGCGAGGATTTTAGAGTGCGCATGCGGTCCTTGTATCGGTATGGGATTTTCGCCCAAATCCGCAGGGGTGAGCTTACGTACGTTTAACCGTAATTTCCTTGCTCGCAGTGGGACGGCGGACGCGCAAGTGTATCTTGTATCCCCTGAAACGGCGGCGGCGTCTGCAATCAGCGGCGTGTTTACCGACCCTACGACTTTGGGGGCTGCCCCCACGATTGAAATGCCGAAAATATTTAAAATCAACGATAATTTAATCGAAATGCCAGTCTCAAAGGAGGAAATGGATACGGTTACGGTAGATAGAGGGCCGAATATCAAGCCCATTCCCGTAGGGAAAGCTCCGCAAACGGATTTATCGTGTGAATTGATTTTAAAAGTCGGCGATGATATTACGACCGACCATATCATGCCAGCCGGGACAAAGGTGCTTCCATACCGTTCAAACGTTCCTAAACTGTCGGAGTTTTGCTTTACCGTGTGCGATAAGGAGTTCCCCGAACGCGCAAAGCAAAAGGGCGGCGGCATCATTTTAGGCGGTGTGAACTATGGGCAGGGTTCGTCTCGTGAGCACGCGGCACTGGTACCTTTGTATTTAGGCATTAAAGCCGTTGTGGCAAAGAGCTTTGCGCGTATTCACGTTGCCAACCTTATCAATTTTGGCATTGTACCTATGACGTTGGTATGCGCCGAGGACTATGACAAATTTAATGAGGGTGACGAAATAGAAATCAAAGATTTCGCCGCGGTGGTTGCGAGTTCGAACGAAGCGGTACTTGTCAATAAAACGACGGGCGAAAGGGCAAAATTGAAACTGGATTTATCTGCAAGACAGAGAGAGATGCTCCTTGCCGGCGGTTGCTTAAATTATACAAAAAATCAAAAATAAAAAATGGAGAGAGAAGATGGAAAAAGAAACGTACAAGGCGCAATTAGACGTTGCTTGTGAAAAGTTTAGAAAATTGATGGAAAGCCAACTCTTGCGCGTGGAGGATATGAAAGCGCAGGGCGATTTTGTGGATTATGCCGCGTTAGATTGTATAAAAATCGGCGTGTGCGGCGGCGACGGGATAGGCCCGATTATTTCCGCACAGGCTCGTCGCGTTTTAGAATTTATTCTTGCGGACGAGGTGAAAGCAGGAAAGGTCGAATTTAAGGATATTGAAGGGCTTACCATAGAAAACCGTATTGCAAAAGGAAAAGCGATTCCCGATGACGTAATGGCAGAATTGAAGTCTTGTCACGTTATTTTAAAAGGGCCTACGACCACGCCGCAAAAAGGCAGCGGAATGCCCAATATCGAATCTGCAAACGTTGCAATGAGAAAGGCTTTGGACCTCTTTGCTAACATTAGACCGGTAAAAGTCCCCGAAGAAGGAATCAACTGGACGATATTCCGCGAAAATACGGAAGGCGGCTATGCGATCGGCGCGTCCGGTTTTAACATTACGGAAGATTTAGCTGTGGACTTTACGGTAACGACGAAACAAGGCTCGGACAGAATTGCGCGCCTTGCATATGATTATGCGCAGAAGAATGGTTTTAACCGCGTTTCCCTTGTCACGAAAGCGAACGTTATTAAGACGACCGATGGTAACTTTTTGGAAGATTGTCATAAAGTAGGGGACTTGTATCCCGATATTACTACGGACGAATGGTACGCCGATATTATGACGGCTAAGCTGGTAGATAAAAAGCGCCGCCGTGAGTTCCAAGTACTGCTTTTGCCCAACCTTTACGGCGACATTATTTCCGATGAGGCGGCGGAATTCCAAGGCGGCGTCGGTACGGCAGGTTGCGCAAATATCGGTAAAAAATATGCTATGTTTGAGGCGATTCACGGCAGTGCGCCCCGTATGATTACGGAGGGCAGAGGGGAGTATGCGGACCCTTGTTCCATGCTTCGTGCTTGCGTGATGCTTTTGTCGCACATTGGCATGCAGGCGAAAGCCGATAAATTGGAAAGAGCTTTGGATATTTGTTCGTTTGAAGAAAAGAAGCTTGTCATTACGGGCAGAAACACGGGTGCAACGTGTCAAGAATTTGGCGATTACGTTATGGAAACGTTGCAGAAGCTTTAAGGAAATATTATCCCCTTGTATAAAGGGGATTTTTCTTTTTTAAATATTGACAAGACGTTTTTTTTGTGATATAATCAAAA
>JAZQGK010000119.1:0-8665 GCA_045539975.1 Candidatus Scatosoma sp.
AAAGACATGCTTCGTGCATGTCTTTTTTGCTACACTTTTTTCAGGGACGAGAACCCTACATGGGTTCGGAAAACCGTAGGTTTTCTTTGAGCGCAGCGAAAGCCCCCTGATCGTCCACCAGCGAAAAGACATGCTTCGTGCATGTCTTTTTTGCTACACTTTTTTCAGGGACGAGAACCCTACATGGGTTCGGAAAACATTACAATAATTCACCATGAAAAAATAAATCCAACGGAAAACCGTTGGATTTTATTTTTTATTGATTTTTATCCATTTCAAGTAAGTCTTTATATCTGGATTCGTACTTGGTAACACAAGCTTCCGTGTTGTATTCTTTCAAAACGCTGCTTTCGATTTCGCTGGTATAGCTGTTCACAACCGAGCTCTTCAACGCTTCATAGAACATATTGGAGAACGTGCCTTCTACGTCCTTTTCTGCGTGAACATATCCGCCGTAAACGTCACCGTCAGCTTCATATACAAACGTCGTGATAATGATATGCCAACCGTAATCCGTAGGACATACAGTATACGAACCAACGCCGCCTTCTACTGCTTTTTGTGCAGCATATTCGAATTCTTTCATATAGTTCGTCGTATAAGGAGATACGCTGTAACCCATATAAGAATTCAAACAACCGGTATCCGTGCTGTACGCAAACATCAATTCGTTTGCCATCGTAAGCATCTTATATACGTCGCTTTCTTTATTGAAATAATCCGATGCTTTTGCGTCGATATTTACTTTACCTGCTCTGTAAACAAAGTTGCTATAATCGATTTCAGTTGAATATTTAACATTGCCGTTTTCGTCGTATTCAACGTTGCCGTCCGCGTCTTTTTTCGCCTTATAATAGCTTGCCTTGTCAGCACCATATTCTTCGCCAAATTCATTTACAGGCGTTTCTTCCGTGTAGGTAAGACCAAGCGTATTTTTTACATAGCTAAGGAATTCGTCCAAAACTTCGTCAACCGTTACTTTGTTTGCGGTAGCTTCCATCGTTTCCTCGTCAATCGTGCCGTTGAAAGGATATACGCCGCTAAAGTGATCAAGTTCTTTATATTCGCCCGTATTCTTGACGTTTTCTTCGAAGAAATACCACTTGCCGTCATCGCCTTTGAAGGCTTTGTTTGCGTGGTCGTGTTCGTCAATCCAATCCGTACGAAGGTCCTTGCCGGATATCTTCGAAAGAATGTTTCTGCGCACGTCATACAATTCTTTCGCGGACAAGCCTCTGCTTTGCTCTGCCTTGTATTCCTCTTTCTGGATTTCAGAGAAAGGCAACAAGATGTTATAAACAAAACCGTAATCCTGCAAACCATAGAGAAGGAAAGACGTATCGGATACGCTATCCATCGCTGTTGCAAACGCGGTGGTGTTATCCTTGTATGCGGTTTCTTGTTCTGCATACAATTCGTTGTATTTCGCAGTAACGTATTCGCCGTCTTTTGCGTCTAATTCGCTCAAAGCAGTAGCTTCAAGGTCTTCATAATACTTATTGATGAGGGCTTGGCCAAGCGTCGAGGCAAGTTCTACGTTATAATATTTAATCTTGCTGATGTCTTTGGTGTCTTCGCCTTTTTCAATCAAGCTATAACCTTGTAAGTTTGCCAGAAGCTTGTTGTATGCTTTCTGACGGGAAACGGTAGTAGAACCTTCCACCTTTTCATATTCACCACAGGAATCCAACGTATTACGTCCGGTATAAATCGCATAATCGGTCGTATAGTAATCGTCTTCCAATTCACCTACCCCCGTAGGAGTTGCGCGATCGCCGTGGTTGTGTTCTTCGTCTTCCGATTCAATGTACGATGCTTCCAAAGAATCCAACGAGCTGTTCAAGGATTTTTTGAGCTGATATTCAGCACGGTCATAATCTTCCATATCCGAACCGCCGTTCGTGAGGAAATATTTCAAAACCTCAATTTCCGGATTTGCTGCGTCTTTGATATAATTCAAGCAACCGTCTTTCGTCAAACCGTTATCAGCTTTTAAATAATATGCAATCGCATACTGCACCATGATTTCACGACTTACAAGAGCATCCAACAACATGTTAAACGTCTTTTCATACGTATAACCGTAGCTTTCCACGAATTGATAGCCATAGCTCATAAAATACGAAACCAAATCACGCTTGGTAACCGTGGAAGGCACTTTATCAAGGATTGCGCCGATATCGCCCGCATAGTCTTTATACTCCGCAGAGCTTGCAAGCCCGTCCGAAATGTCTACCGTAACGATGGTCTGTGCATAATCTTTTGCGGTGTCCGTTACGATGAAATTACATCCCGTTGCCCCTACTGTAAGAGCAAGTCCAAGCATAAGCGCTGCCGTTTTTTTGATAGTGTTCTTTTTGTTCATAAAATCGCTCCGATTTTTTATCCTAATTGGTATACGGCAAAAAGGCATTATACCCCCTTGTCAATATATCGTCATTTTCTATTATAACCTATTTTTTTTGAAAATGCAAACGTTTCTGCTTTATAAACTTGTAAAAGTTAAAGCAAATTTCAAAAATTTTGTCATTTCCGCCATCAAAACAGTGTTTTCTTTGTGCCCAAAAAACTCCACTACCGGAGCTTCGCTCATATTTAAGCGCACGTTTTTTGCATATTTATCCATTGCCGCTAAAATTCGTCCGTCACCAAGTGCCTCTAACGTCGGGAACTCCAACGCACCTACCCCTTTGACAACGGAGATTTTTTTTACGTTAAACTTTGCAGCATAACTCTTTAAAACGGCAATAACAAGCAAATTTTCCACGGCACGAGGCAAATCGCCATACGTATCGCGCAAGGATACGTACACCCGCTTATAGTCCTCTACCGTCTGAATCTCCGCTATTTGTTTATATGCGTCTAATCTACCTGCAGAAGATTCGATATACCCTTCCGAAACGTATGCGCTGACGCGAATATCCAACTCTGCCACGGTTGAGCTTTCGCCCGTTAATTCTTCCTTTAAAAGCTTGGAATACAGTTCGTAACCGACCTTATCCATATGTCCGTGCTGTTCCGCGCCTAACACGTTCCCTGCCCCACGAATTTCCAAATCTCGCATGGCAAGTTTATAGCCCGACCCAAGTTCAGTAAATTCCATGATTGCCTTTAATCGCGCCGAAGCATTTGCCGTCATTACGCGCTCTGCTTTAAAGGTAAAATACGCATGTGCCAAACGTGAACCGCGGCCGACTCTGCCTTTAAGCTGATAGAGCTGCGATATCCCCAAACGGTCGCTATCGATTACAATCAACGTGTTGGCATTGGGCAAATCGATTCCGTTTTCGATAATCGTTGTCGTGATTAAAATATCCGATTTACCGCCATAAAAATTAAGAACGGCATTTTCCAACGTATTTTTATCCATTCTGCCATGTGCGACGGATATGGTTGCTTCCGGCAGGATTTGCTTGATGCGAGCGGCAAACGTAAAGATGCTTTCCACCTTGTTATAGAGGATAAACACCTGCCCACCACGCGACATTTCACGAATGCTTGCGTCGCGGATAAGCGTTTCCGTCTCCTCCACCACGTACGTTTGCACAGGCAGGCGCTCCGACGGCGGCGTATGAATGGTGGAAATATCCCTTATCCCCGACAACGACATATGCAAAGTACGAGGAATGGGCGTCGCCGTCATCGTTAAACAATCGATGTCTTTACGGATATTTTTGATACGTTCTTTATGCTCAACGCCGAACCGCTGTTCCTCATCCAAAACCAATAAACCCAAATTTTTGAACTGCACGTCCGCAGAAAGCAAACGATGCGTCCCGATTACCAAATCAATCGTTCCTTCTCGTATGCCTTTTAAAATCTTTTCTTGTTCCTTAGGCGTATTAAATCGATTTAGACACGCTACGGTAACGCCAAAATCCGAAAACCGCGCAAGAGCCGTATTGAAATGCTGACTGCAAAGCACCGTGCTTGGACACATCAAAGCGGCTTGCTTCCCCGCCAAAACGCAAAGATAAACCGCGCGGAACGCAACCTCTGTTTTCCCAAAACCGACGTCGCCGCAAAGCAATCTATCCATCACTTTTTCAGAATACATATCCGCTTTTATTTCAGCAACGGAAGCGGCTTGGTCCAACGTAAGCTCATGTGGAAACGCGTCTTCAAACTCCTGCATAAAAACTTCGTTGGGTGGGAATGCATACCCACGGTTTTCAGCACGCTCGGCGTATAATTTTTTCAAGTCAAACGCAAGCTTTTTCAGCGAAGCTTTTACGCGTGCTTTTACTCGTTCAAAGTCCGCGCCGCCGATTTTACTGAGCGTAGGCGCAGCGTCACCAACGTATTTCGAAAGCACGTCCATGCATTCCGCCGGCACGTATAACATATCCCCGTCTTTATAGGACACGGCAAGATATTCTTTCGTTCCGTCAGTCGTCTCGATTTTCTGCATGCCCACAGCCCTACCGATACCATGCGTTTCATGAACGACAAAGTCTCCGACTTCGGGGGCAATAAACATATCCCCACGCTTGCGGCGGATACGCTTGGTTGCTTCCACCTTGGTGTACAAATCACCCGTCCCGATTAAAACCACCTTGCACTCGTGCAAAACAAGACCTTTGTCCAATTTCTCGTCTAAAACACAAACGCCTTTTAACTCGGTTACGCTATCGGGCAATTTCACAGTAGAGACGTACTCTTCGCCAAGCTGCTCGCTCATCTTTACCGCGCGCGCGGTATCGCCGCAATATAAAAGCACCCGATAACCGTTTCGAGTCCAATTTTGTATATCCGTCAAAAGTGCGGATATCCCATTCAAATATTTACTGATGGGGGTAGCGGAAAAATTAAAGATACTCAGCGGCTGAAAGAAGAACGGATTTCCCGTAAACGTTTGCAACGAAACTCTACGAGTTTTCGCCAACCCGTCCAAAAATCTTTCCTTATCCGTATATTGACGCATTGTAAAGCCAAACGCTTCGCCGCCTTCATGCAAGCGATGATAACGCTCTTCATGTTCTTGATACAATGCGTTGAATTTATCCCAAAGCGTCTTGCTTTCATCGAAGATAATAACCGTATTTTCAGGTAAAATAGAGAAAAAATCCGTAGAATTTTTCAAGAGCGGCAAAAGGAAAGACGAGTGATAGCTTTCCTCAGAAATCAGCTCGTCGACTATCCCGCGGCCACGGGTATAACTCTCCGAAGTTTTAAACGATTTCACCTCTCTTTCGAGCGTATTGCGCAATCCCTCTTTTTCCGTTTCTTCTACCAAAACGTCGGTTGCCGCAAGAATGGAAATTTCTTTTATCCCGGCAAGCCGCTCGCCCGTGAAAATGTCATAAGGTTTTATCTTTTCCACCGTATCGCCGAAAAAATCGATGCGAACGGGGTTTCCGCTCACGGGGTAAATATCCAAAATATCCCCACGGAGCGCAAAAACGCCGCGCGTTTCTACGTCAAAAGAACGCACGTATCCCATTTCCGTCAACGTGGAAGCAAGCGTGGAAAAATCAAAATCTTCCCCCTCTTTTAAGGTAAGAACGGGGATTTTTTTAGGAAAAAGCTGCAAGAGTGCATCAATTTCCGCCGTGACAACCTCGCAACCGTTTTGTAAGGCATAAATGCCGTTTAAACGTTTAAATAAGGAATCCTTAGAAAGCGCTTTTCGATACAGCAATACCTCATCTTTCGCCGAAAGCACCGTGGTTTGTTTTCCTGAAATAGAAGCAATATTATCCGCTGCTTTTTGCGCGGAAACTGAATCCGCCGTCACGTATACGACCGGGAATGGCGTCAAGCCGGCTAAAAGATATTTTAAAGAGTCTGAAACGCCGAAAACCGCCGTGGGCGAGCCACGGCGGACACTTTCCGCATAAGCGGGGTATTCCCCGCCGATTTGATCAAATGTAAAAAAGTTGCGTTTCATGTTTTCCTTCCGGTCTTGTTTTTAATTATATTTACACATTACCTTCTCTATGTCCAAACCACGCGCAAAATCCGACGCCGCCGCTCCTGCTTTGTGGCACGCTTCACCAAAAAGCTCGTAGTCGGCTTTTTGCACCTCAGCAAGCACGTAATTGATAATGGGAATATTCACTTCCTCATCACGAATACCTATCCGAATACGGGCAAACTTTTGCAAGCCCGTTTCTCCGATAATGCTACGCATACCGTTGTGCGTACCTGCACTTCCACCAGCGCGGATACGAACTTTACCCTTGGGCAAATCGTAATCGTCATAGATGACAAGCAAATGGTTTTCGTCAATTTTATACTTTGCCATCAACTGTTTGACTGCCCTGCCAGAATTATTCATATACGTCAAAGGACGGGCAAGAATCACTTTCTCTCCACCCACAAACGCCTCGGCAACGGAAGCCTCGCATTCCTTTTTCTTGAACTTTACCCCAAGAGCCTCCGCGGCGTCGCCTACTGCAATAAAACCCATATTATGAAAAGTTTTTTCGTATTTTTTATCAGGATTTCCCAACCCAACGATTAGATACATACTATCATTTTCCTTGTGTTTATGAATATAAACGCCGCCGTTATTGCGGCGGCGCTCTTTCTTTTAGTCGTATAATTTAGACATCGGCTTGTCGAGATAAACGTTCTCGATAGCCGCTGCAAACAAATCTGCAACGCTAAGAACCTCGAATTTATCAAGCATCTTACTTTCGTCCAAATGAATGGTATCCAGCATGACAAGTTTCGTGATTGCTGAATTTTTTAATCTTTCTACGGCAGGACCACTCAAAACCGCGTGCGTACAGCCTGCATATACTTCGGTTGCACCAGCGTCTTTAATCGCCTGCGCGCCTTGGCAAAGCGTACCAGCCGTATCGATCATGTCGTCGATCATAAGACATCTCTTACCCTTGACGTCACCGATAATACTCATGACTTCCATAACGTTTGCTTTCGGGCGACGTTTGTCGATAATAGCAAGAGGCACGCCGAATTTTTCTGCAACCTTTCTTGAACGCTTAACGCTACCAAGGTCAGGCGCAACAACTACGTCGATATTGCCTTGCTTTGCAAAATGGTTATACAGCGTAGGCCCACCAAGCAGATTATCCACGGGGATATCAAAGAACCCTTGAATTTGGTCTGCGTGCAAATCCATTGTTAAAACACGATCCGCCCCCGCAGCCGTAATCAAATTCGCCACAAGCTTTGCAGTAATAGGATCACGCGAGCGCGCTTTTCTGTCCTGACGGGCATACCCAAAATACGGGATAACCGCCGTGATACGACCCGCCGAAGCACGCTTCGCCGCGTCGATCATGATGAGAAGTTCCATAAGGTTGTTGTTAACGGGCGCGCAGGTGGATTGAATAATAAACAAATCCCTGCCACGTACAGTTTCTGCCATGTGTACGTTAATTTCGCCGTCAGAGAACGAAGTAACTTCGACCTCACCAAGCTCTGTATTGAGCTTTCTCGCGATTGCTTGCGCAAGTTCGCGATTGGAGTTACCGGAAAACAACTTGATTTCATTGCCGTGCGTTATCATGTGTAACCTTCCTTATTTTTTATTCACCGCTATACGCTTTTCCGCGTGGTTGCGTGAATTTTTTCCTAAGTTGAGCCCTCACTTGGGCCATTCGCTCTTCCCCATATCTCAATATATATCCCCTGCAAATTTCACAAGGAACTTGTCTATATTTATAATACCTTATTTTGCCGTTTTAAGTCAACTAAATAAACCGTCTTTTTATATTTCTTTTCCCTCAAAATTTCCAGCCGCAGTTTTTAAGCGTTCCTTTTCTTCCTTTTGTTTTTGTCGCATGGAAATAAAAAATCCGCTCAATAACGCAGAACACTCCTCCTGCAACACGCCGCCGATAACTTCCGTTGTATGATTTAACAAATTCGCTTCTGCCAAAGCCGAAGTCAAGGAACGCCCTTTTTGCTCATATGCCCCAAAATAAATTTTGTCTACCCTCGCATTCAAGCTTGCGCCCATGCACATAGGACAAGGTTCTAACGTGACGTACAGTTCGCACCCCTCAGGCAAGCGCCAAGAATGGAATTTCTTACAAGCTTTGTCAATCGCCATCATCTCTGCGTGCGCGGAAGCCAACTGCAATTTTGCTCTACGATTATACCCTTTGGCAACCACTTTATCCTCGAACACGACAACAGCGCCGATAGGCACTTCGCCCTCGGATTGTCCTTTCTTTGCCGCTTTAATCGCCGCGCGCATAAATTTTTCTTCCCGCGTTAATCTTCTCATAAATCATTACTTCCGTATGCTTTTGATAAATCAAACAGCACGTTTTTATTCTTCTTAACTATATCTTCTAAGCCGTCTTCGCCAATAGGGTGATGCAAAAAATCTGCGCCTGCCTCAATCGTAAGAGCAGGTATTCCAAAATGTGCAATACACCAATCTTTGTATCCCCCGGCGCTACCTTTCGCCACAGCAAGCGGATATCCCGTCGAACGAGAAACCACCTCTGCAAGCTGTTTATCACGGTTATAATGGTGCAGAGGCTGATGAAAATGCCAATATATTTCCTCGCCTTTCGTATGATAGCTGACTGTATAATCGGGCCGAAGCTTGACGGTAAAATCTCTAATCGCTTGTGTTTCAAGCTCGGAAAACGGTTTATCCCCGATAAAGTTTTCCGGTCCCGGAACGCGAAGATTTTTAACTCCCTCCCCCCCACCCCCAAGACAATTCTCCTTAAGATCC
>JAZQGK010000120.1:0-12384 GCA_045539975.1 Candidatus Scatosoma sp.
CTTCCTTTCCAAAGACAAACACAAGGAAAAAGCAGAAAGAACAAAAAATATTTGACACCCCATTTGTCCAAAACGAGGCACTAATCTTTGCACATCGGTTAATCCTACTTTTTGTGAGGAATGAACCAAAATAATCATCAAAATGGCTATTCCCTTAAAAAAGGGAATTAATGGTAAATATCCCTCGTGCCCATTTAACTTTTCTTTCATAATTCCACCTTCTACCTTCTTAAATTTCCAAATCTTTCATTTGGTTAAATAACTCTTAAAGCATTCTATTTCCTTATCAAATTTTCAAATAGCTTGCTATCAGTCAACCTCTAAAATATTTCACTACGCATATGACCGTATATGATACGTCCTTTTACTCTACAATTTCAAAAAACGTATCGGGATGATTGGGATCGAACTGCTCATTCGCCCACATCACCGTCACCAGGTTTTCCGTTTCGGAAAGATTAATAATGTTGTGCGTATATCCAGGGAGCATATGCACTGCTTGGATTTTATCCCCACCAACTTCAAAATTTAATACTTCATCCGTGCCAATTTTTCGCTGTTGAATCAAGCCATGCCCTGCTACAACAATGAAAAATTCCCATTTCGTGTGGTGCCAATGCTGTCCCTTGGTAATGCCAGGTTTTGAAATATTGATAGATACTTGTCCGCATTTTTCCGTTTTTAAAAGCTCGGTAAAACTGCCACGCGCATCCACATTCATCTTCAAGTCACACGCCACTTTTTCTTTGGGCAAATAGCTCAAATAGGTCGAATACAATTTCTTCGCAAAACTCCCATTCGGGATTTCGGGAACAATGAGCGTTTCACTTTGTTCACGGAATTTCTGCAACAAATCAACGATTTCGCCAAGCGTTACTTTGCGGGTAATCGGAGCAAAATAATATCTACCATTCTCCTTTTCAACAGGCGTTAACCCCTCATAATCGCAACGATGTCCCTTGCCTTCTAAAAGATCCAACATTTCCGTTACTAAATCGTCTATGTAAAGCAGTTCAAGCTCAATTGCCCTGTCATTTACGGTAATCGGCAAGTCATTTGCAATATTGTTACAAAAGGTCGCAACAGCGCTGTTATAATTCGGTCTACACCATTTCCCAAATAGGTTCGGGAAGCGGTAAACGCATACCTGCCCCCCACCTTTTCTCTCATAATCGAAGAAAAGTTCTTCACCCGCCTTCTTGCTTTTTCCGTATTCGCCATCCGCATAACGACCAATCAATGTCGCTTGAATGGATGAAGAAAGCATCACAGGACATTTGTTGTTATACTTTTTCAAAGTTTCCAACAACGTCGAAGCAAAGCCGAAATTGCCTTGCATAAACTCTTCTTGCGTTTGCGGACGGTTTACCCCCGCAAGATTGAACACAAAGTCCGCCTTTTCACAATACACTTCTAAATCCTCAGGAACAGAATCGATATCATATTCAAAAATATCTTCAATCGACAACGCAGGACGAGTTTTATCCTTTCCGTCTTTTAAATTTTTCAAAGCAGCGCAAAGGTTTTTTCCAACAAACCCCTTTGCCCCCGTAACGAGTATTTTCATAGCTTGTCCCTTAATATTTCCTACCCATTTTATCAAGTTCTTCACGGATATAAGAAAGAGTCAAAAGTTTTGCTTTTACTTCTTCGACCGTCAAGAGTTTTGTATTATTAGAGTCAAATTGCGTTAAAGGATTACGTTCAACATCCCCATTGTTGAAATACTTGTCGTAATTCAAACCACGGTTATCCGCAGGAACGCGATAGAAATCACCCATATCAATGGCATTTGCACATTCTTCATTCGTCAAAAGCGTTTCATACATCTTTTCACCGTGACGAATACCAATCACCTTAATTGCGTTCTTATCACCGCCGAACAATTCACAAACGGCCTCCGCCTGCGTTTGAATGGTACAAGCAGGAGCTTTTTGCACAAGGATATCCCCGCTAACGCCATTTTCAAAAGCAAACAAAACAAGATCCACCGCTTCATCCAAGGACATGATAAACCTTGTCATGCTACCATCCGTAAGTGTAATGGGTTGTCCATTCTTAATTTGTTCAATCCAAAGAGGAATAACGCTGCCGCGTGAACACATTACGTTGCCATAACGGGTACAGCAAATTTTTGTTTTCGAAGGATCAACCGTACGAGATTTCGCAACGGCTACACGTTCTTCCAAAGCCTTGGATATACCCATAGCGTTTACGGGATACGCAGCCTTGTCGGTAGAAAGACAAACGACGTTTTTAACCCCTGCTTCAATTGCAGCTGTTAATACGTTTTCCGTACCGATAACGTTCGTTCTGACCGCTTCCATTGGAAAAAATTCACACGAAGGGACTTGTTTTAACGCCGCCGCATGAAATATGTAATCCACGCCGTACATAGCGTTTCTTACCGATTGAATATCTCTTACATCACCAATGTAAAACTTAATTTTTTCCGCAACTTCGGGCATTTTTGCCTGAAACTCGTGACGCATGTCATCTTGTTTTTTCTCATCGCGCGAAAAAATGCGAATTTCACCAATATCCGTCTTCAAGAATCTATTTAATACAGCATTCCCAAACGAACCTGTACCGCCCGTAATTAATAATGTTTTGTTTGTAAAGCTAGACATTTCATTCTCCTTTTATTTTTAATCGTTTATATATTCTTCAATTTTGCTCACCACTTTTCCAGGCAAACATGTAGGATAAAGTTCTTTAATTTTATCAAAGGAAATTTCCTTACCTTTACTTTCTATTAAAAATGACTCTACCTCTTGTACTCTTTCCTCTAAAATATTCTGTTCAAAAAAGCTTTTCGCTAATGGATACTCTTTTAAATAATGTAACGAGGTACAATTTTCCACTTTTGATATATTTAAAATAGGTTTACCTGTACTGATATAATCCAATACCTTACTAGGACATTGATTTGTTGTGATATTGCCTATATTAACCAATATGTCAGCCGCCAACATCAAATCTATAGCTCGCTGATTGTCAACCCTAGAAAAATATTTTATCCGCCCATTTGAACGCCGTTCCCACTCTTCCATATAGTTTTCTGGGAAAGCCCCGTACATCCCTCCGACAATAAAAAGCTTTATTCGTGGCTCGTTGAACTTACAAAACACTTGTAAAAGTCTCTCTGGATTGCGTACTGAAAAAAACAAACTACCAATAAACAGACAATTTATATTATCTTTGTTAAAAAAATCTATTTCATTGGTGCCAGATTGCAATAACCTAATATTAGGCAACGCAAAATATGTTATTTTAGAATTAAGCAAGCTGTTTTGATAATCTTTTTGGGATTCAACCAACATAAAAATTCGCTTTGCTTTTCTATATTCCTTAAGCTCTAAAGCCAACCGATTGCGTTGCTCATATTCCGATATTTCTTGAGAAAACGCAAATGGATCCAAACATATAGGTATCCAACATTGTTTTCCCCAATGATTCAAAGACATTCTAGCACTAAGATGATGTATCATCGGCAAAGACACTGAGATAATACAATCAATTTTTCTCTCCTTAGCAATACGCCTTATCGAACGAGAATGTCTATAAAGCACACCATATTCATAGGACAATCTATATTTTTTAGTATACCAAAAATCATATATCTTACCAATTATTTTATGAACGAACGTGTTGGATCTTTGATATTCATCTTCCATATATAAAATGTCGACACCATTATGCTTTGAAATGTTTTCCGCTTCTTGTTTATTAGTCAAAACTGTCAATTTATTCCCATTTCTAGTCAACATTTCCGCAATTCGTTGCATAATCACGATGGTTGCACGTGAATTTGGGTAATAGGCATCTATTATCAATAAAATATTCTTCATATTAATTTTTTCCACGAAGCGTCATCTGATTAAACCTAATATTGCCCCACGCAGGATTAAAGTTATTAAATATAAGTTCGTCGCTTGTTACTTCTATGGAAAAAGCTGGTTCAACACATTCATGACGAACTTCCGATCCATAGTCATCTAGTTCATAAGCAAGTAAAGTTATATGATATCTTCCAGGAATAAGGGAACTTAAATCTAAATTATAGACTGCCTCATTTATACCAACCTTCGAAGACACTGGGTCGGCATAAACAACACCGATGCATGTATTATCCACAAGTTTAATATGCAATCTCGCATACAACTTATCAATCTGCTCTTTGCCTTCCCAAGTTAACTTCAGTCGATAATTTTGACTTAAAGACAAACTTGTATTTTTTAATCCAATAAAATCTGCACTTAAATAATGTGTTTTTCCTGAAGGAATTCCGTGTCTTTTACTGTTTGTTAATTCTATAGGATTTGGTATAACGGCACTACTACTGTTTAAATATTTATCAATCCCCTCATCTACCGTCCCATCATAAATAATCTCACCTTTACTCAAACAAATACAACGAGTGCACAATTTTTTAATGGTTGCCATACTATGGCTAACATACAAAATCGTTCTCCCTGACTCTGCAATTTCTTTCATTTTTTGAATGCATTTATTTTGAAAGGCAACATCACCAACCGCCAAAACTTCATCCATTATCATAATTTCCGAATCCAGATGTGCGGCCACTGAAAAAGCCAATTTTACATACATTCCTGAAGAATATCTTTTGACTGGAGTATCAATGAATTGTTTGCATTCCGAAAATTCAATGATTTGATCAATCTTTGAGTCGATTTCTTTTTTATTCATCCCCAAAATTGCACCATTTACATAAATATTCTCGCGGCCCGTTAATTCAGGGTGAAAGCCCGTACCAACCTCCAACATAGAAGCAACTCTACCGTTTAAACAAATCCGTCCTGAAGTAGGAGCAGTAACTCTTGTTATAAGCTTTAATAAAGTAGATTTCCCAGCCCCATTGTGACCTATAATGCCGATAGCTTCACCAGCTCTCGCCTCGAAAGAAATATTAGAAAGCGCCTTGAATTTCCCAGATTTGGTCATTCTTTCCTTCCCTATTATGGCAGTCGGATCTTCTTTATGGCGTATTTTAGCAATTAATCGTTGCAGGTCGTCACGAAGCGTAGTCCCGCCAATGGCGCCCAAACGATATTCTTTAGATACATCATCAACTTTTAATATTAAATCGCCCATATTATCCCTCAAATTGTATCCATGAAATTTTTCTCTATACGATTAAACAACAATAAACCAATAAAGAAGCAACTCAATGTAATCCCCCAACCAATTAAGTAATACATCCAATTAAAATATCCTTCGCCGAAACAAGCATACCTTATCGAAGTAATAATGGGAGTTATCGGATTTAAATTATATAACCATAACCACTTTTCCGGAATTAACGTAATACCATAAGTTATTGGAGATGCATATTGCCAAAGTTGAAGGCCAAAGGTAACCAACATAATAAGATCTCTATACTTTGTCGTCAACGCTGATATGATAATACCAACGCCAATACTTAAAATAACTATTTCTAAAAGCGAAACTGGCAGCATGACAAGCATCCATGATATTCCCACTGAAGATACCCCTGTAAAAATGGTAATTGCATATATAACAGCAAACAAGGCCAACTGAATAAAACAGGGGATTAAATTTGCAAGCGCCGAGGAAATAGGGGTTACCATACGAGGATAATAAACTTTCCCCATAATGTGCATATTCCCAATAAACGTATTAGAAACTGATGTAACCGTGCTTGAAAAATATGTCCAAATAATAGTTCCCATCATGTAAAACAAAAAGCCAGGAATAATCATCTTGGGATTCATAACATCCGCTGTCGTTAAATTAGCCAATACGCCAAAAATGATACTAAATACAACCGTCGTTAATAAAGGTTGTATTACAGCCCACAAAGGACCTAAAATGGTTTGTTTATATTTGGAAATAAATTCCCTCTTAACAAAAAGACCAATTAGGTCTCTATACTTCCAAACTTCCCCTAATTGTAAATCGAAAACCTTTCCCTTGGGTTTAATAATCGTCTTCCACTGTTCCATAATTCTATCTATTTCCTATTACAAATTCTCCTTATACCAAGCAATTGCTTCATTTAAGCCTTTCGTAGAGATTAGAGCTGATAAGCCCGCGCCCTCCATTGCCAAAAATTCACTTCTTTCAAGGAATTTTACGTGCCTATATCCCATTCCTTATAATCTCCAATAGCTATATCCTGCTTTTTCGTATTCGGCTCTATTCAACAAGCCTTTAATATCAAGCAATACTTTTTGTCCTTCGCCAAAGAACTTGTCCATATCCGCCATTATGAAGTTTGCAAACTCATTATGCGCAACCGCCAACACAACCGCATCCATACCCTTAATTGTAGAAATATCTACAAATTCTACGCCATAAAAACGCTTTGCTTCCGCTGCATCCGCTATAGGATCTGCAATCGTAGGCTCAATGCCGTATTCACGAAGCTCTTTAACGATATCAAAAATTTTCGTATTTCTTGTGTCAGGACAGTTTTCCTTGAATGTAAAACCAAGAATGGCTACTTTTGCATTCCTCACCGCTTTTCCTGCTTTGATGAGGTTCTTTACAATATTTTCTGCCACGTATTTCCCCATATCGTCGTTGATACGGCGGCCTGCAAGGATAACTTGGCTGTGATAACCCAGCTGCTCCGCCTTATACGTCAAATAGTAAGGGTCGACGCCGATACAATGTCCACCTACCAAACCAGGATAGAATTTCAAGAAATTCCACTTTGTACCTGCTGCTTCCAAAACGGATTTCGTATCGATCCCGATTTTATTGAAGATAATGGAAAGTTCGTTCATAAACGCAATATTGATGTCGCGTTGGCTGTTCTCAATAACCTTTGCCGCTTCCGCTACTTTGATGCAAGAAGCTCTATGTACGCCCGCATCTACAACAAGTTCATAAACCTTTGCAACAATGTCCAACGTTTCTTCATCCATACCCGAAACAATTTTCGTAATCGTTTCAAGACGATGCACTTTATCGCCAGGATTAATACGTTCGGGCGAATAACCAACCTTAAAATCCACCCCACATTTTAAACCAGATTCCTTTTCGAGAATGGGCACACAAACATCTTCCGTTACCCCAGGATATACCGTGGATTCAAATACAACAATACTTCCTTTTACAAGGTTTCTACCCAAAATACGACTTGCCCCTTCTACGGGAGTTAAATCGGGGGTATGATCGTCATACACAGGCGTAGGAACTGCTACAATATGAAATTTTGCTTCGCGAAGTTTCGTTTCATCGGAAGTAAATTCTACCGTACTATTTTTGATTGTATCGTTACCCACTTCGTTCGTAGGGTCGATGCCCGATTTGTAAAGTTCGATTTTTTCTTTATTAAGATCATAACCAACAACTTTTACTTTCTTTGCGAAAGCAACGGCAATCGGCATACCAACGTAACCAAGGCCAATGAGCGAAATTTTTTCCTTGCCTTTTACAATTTTTTCATAAAGATTTGCGTACATACTTCTATCTCCTTTAATTATAATAATTTTATCCATTGCTTTAAAATTGCATCCGACGATAATTTTTTTCGAATTTTTGCGGCTTCTGTCCCCAAACTTTTTGCGTGGCTCTCGTTTTCAATAATTTGATTTAGGGCATTCGCCAAGCTTTCCACATCCCCTACTGGAACAAGAATTCCATTTATGTTATTTTCTATAAACATTCTTGCACCACCCACAGGACAATCTGTACAAACACAAGGCATACCAATTGCCATAGCTTCTAACATAGAATTAGAAATCCCTTCATAATTCGAAGACGAAACATATATGGTGGCTTTTTTTACTTTCTCATGTATATCTGTTTGGAATTCACATATATCCACGCATTCAGACAAGCAAAGACGCGCAATCAAGTCCAACAGTTCTTTTTTCATCACACCATCGCCATATATTTTAAGCCTATATTCCGAATGAATCTTATGCACTTCTGAAAATGCTTGTATTAACATGGGCCAGTTTTTAAATTCAACAAGTCGCCCGAACCCTACTATTTCCTTATCTCTCTCTCCAAGATAAGGGTCTGGCAAATTCTTTTTAATCGGATTTGGGATAATAACTCCTTTCTTTTGAATCTTGGAAGGATAGTACCTCTTGGCATCTTCCGTTTGAAACACAACACAATCTACATTTTTATAAAGCAAATAAATTTGTCTCGCGCTTTTTTGTTGCATAATGGTTGCTTTCGGACTAGTACGTTCGGACACAATTGTTTTTGCATTTAAATGCTTGGCCGCTCTTCCCACCAACTCATTTGAATTGGTTAGGAAAGAAATTACCCCGTCGTAATTGTTTTGATTGACAAAAGCTTGCAACAACTTTACACGTCTTTTAACATCTCTAAATTCAGATATTTTTGCTCTAATTCTACGAATGAGCCCTTCCTTATGCGCCCCGGTTTCATGACTTTGATGCGTTTTCAATTTTTGCGTCGATTCCGGCTTTGTGTGAGGAATCTCCTTGCCGTAAATATCAAACAAGCCAACACCTTCATTTAGCTCATATTTTACAGTATTAGCAAAAGAGAGCAACACGTCAACATCGTGCCCTTGAAGCTTTGCCTCGTTGGCAAGTGTACAAATCACCTGTTCAGCCCCACCACCCGATAGGCTATCGATTACAAATAAAATCTTTTTCATTATTCAAACCACCCAGGAAAGTTTTCTTGCAAATACTTCCTTTTCTCCTCAATACTCATATTTTTTGTGGGAACTACTCCTCGAGCGCAAACCTTCTCTTCATATTCTTGAATTGTTTTAATCTGTCTCGCTGGAACACCTGCAACCACCGTATTACTAGGAACGTCTTTTGTAACGACGCTATGAGCGCCAATAATACAATTATCCCCTATTGTAACACCTGGCATTATAAGCGTATACATCCCAATAAACACGTTGTCTCCCACAACAATGGGAGCGAAAAAATCTTTATCTGCATATTTTTCGGGATTCATATTTCTCAAACAAGAAACCCCGCCGTCGTGACATAAAAATCTTACCCCTTGTGCAATCGCTATATTGTTACCAAGCTTAACCAACCAAGGTTCCGAGCCAAATATACTCCTAGGGTTATCAAATATCCTACAATTTTCACCTACGCGTACTCCCAATTCTCGCGCCACTTGGCTTGCATCATATGGCTTCTTCTTTTTAAACTTATTTAATAATCGTTTAAACATAATTACCCCCTAGAATATTTTGTATTTGCACCATTATACTTTCTTCCGTCAAATAATCCTTTCTTCTTTCAATTTGCTGTTGATAATACTTATATAAAGTAGGATCTGCAAGGATTTTTTGAATCCCCTCATATAAGCCTTTTTCGCTGTTTTCCACAATTAAGCCAGCATTCCCTTCATCAAGCATTTCAGCCGCCCCAGACACCTCTGTAGTCAATATGGGCTTCGCTAAAATCACCGCTTCCATCATAGACATGCTAAATCCTTCATAATAGGAAGAACAAATAAACATATCCGCCTGTTTCATATATTTATAAGGGTTCACTTGCTCTCCAAAAAAGCGCACGTAATTATCCAGCTTCAATTCCGTAGCCTTTTGTTTTATTTTATCTGCATCGCTACCATCCCCCACGATCCACAAATAAAACGTCCGTCCTTCATCCAAAAGTTTTCTACATACTTCCAACAAGCGAATATATCCTTTGGCTTTATCAACAAGCCGAGAAACACTCACAAACGTAAAGCCCTTCTTTTCAGGGACGTCCTCCTCTAAAGATAACGCTCGAATCCTTTTCGTGTTATTTGGATTGTTCACCACACAAACGTTATTATTCAAGGAAAAGCACTCTATTATATTTTTCTTAGCTTCTTGCGACACGCATATAATCTGCTGTGCATCTTGAAAAACTTTCGCAGTCTGCTTTTTTCCGCCAACCTTACCAATTAACCCTTCCACGTTTGTACTATGAATCCAAGTTAAGCATTTTACGGTTTTAGGTACACCATTTGCAATTTTTGCCGCTTCTGCCCCGAAGAACGAAATTACCACGTCATAGGGCTCTATAATATATTTCTTATACAAATATCGGGAAGAGTGGAAAGAAATCCATTTGCCCCACGGTAAAATACGAAAGTTACAGCGAAAAACGTCTTTAACTTTTGCGCGGAATAAATGTTTAACGGGTACATAATGGGAGAAATAATGTATTTTTTTATCAAAATTCTTTATTATGGACTCCGCATCACTCGTAAAGTTTAATACCGTCACGTCGTACCCATATTGCACAAATAAATTCGCATAATTGACTAACACTCTTTCCATCCCCCCTACAGTCAATGAAGGGGTTAAAAAAACAACTTTTTTCATCGATATAAATTAGCCTTGCCTTTTTATTATTTTCATTTTTTATATTTAAATAGCAGGTTGCCTATAAACCTTTTCACGCGCAATGGAAATCTTATATTAAAAAGCTCGCAAAAATTTTTCCTAATATTTTCTTCTGGCTTTACAATCTCTAACTGAATTTTTTCCTGATCATCCTTTAATTCTATTGCAAAAGGATTTTCATTCTTGGCAACCATCGCACAATGCGTCCCGCTCCCATCGAAGCCAATATTTCTAATCAACGACTCTCGCGGTAAAATATTATACATTTGTTTTTGAAACATCGCATATTCAAATCGTATAGCCCACGAGTTAATTCTACCATTCATTTGGTCATCTAACATGGACGCCTTATCTGTCCCCCAACGATTAAATTCTTTGCGCCTTTTGATGTTCCAACGAAATTTTTTATAATCTAATATATCCCAATCAACCTGCTCCCATCTATCCAACCAAGTTCCCCACGCCATACTGCTTGTACGCTGTACGCATAATACATTTTTTGTATAGTCTTCTGGGAACTTCATAGGATGCATATAGCCACCGACTGACCATATATTTGCTTCCTCTTTGTAAAAATCCAAGGCTTCATTCATAAACTGAAGATATCTACAATTGGAAACGCAATCATCCTCTAAAACAATGACCTTCCCGTATTTTCGAATAACTCTATCCACACCGTTTATAACCGAGGCGGCCAATCCCCTATTTTGATCAGATTTTATTATATTTACCGCCGCAAAATAGCCGTGAGAAAAGTTGTTTGCAACACTTTCTACTTCTTGTTGAAGCGCTTTCCCCTCTTCATTTTTAGGTCCATCAATGAAAATATATACCTCACTTTCTTGCGCCAAAAAATTATTCGCCAACGCAGTAAGCGTTTGTTTTAAATGGTCTGAACGATTATACGCAAAAATCACAACAGGAGCATTCATAAATTTCTTTATCCTTTTACAATATTTTTGTAAATATCAACTATTTTTTGATATAAATCCGTATGTTGATGAAGACTCAACATTTTAGACCTGGCATTCTTTGAAAGCGCAATGGCCAGCTCATCATTTTCAAATATATCTTGAATATATTTTGCCGCCAAAGTGTATTCCTCAAAACGATATAAGTATCCGTTTTGTCCATGTGTAACATATTCTGGAATCCCTCCCACGGATGAAGAGACACAAGGAACTCCAATCATCATTGCTTCTTTTAATGAGCTAGAATGATTTTCAATCGATGAACTCATGATAAATACGTGCGACTTTTCGTACTGTTTGGCAAGCTCTTCTTGTGATATTCTTCCCAACCAAACAATATTCTTTTCTATTCCAAGACGAGCAATCAGCATTTCAATATACTTCGTATACCCACTTTTTCTAATCTGGGCACGGATGCTTTTTCCTGCCACCATTTTAGTCCCTGGGATATACACTTTTAAATCAGGATACTTAACTTTTAACAATGCCACGGCATGAAAAACCATATGCAGACCCTTTACCGGATAGCCTGGTGCAGTACACATAATGGAATGACGTTCCACCTTGTCAATTGTCCACTCTTTTTCCGCAAAAACCTTATTGATGCTCAATGCACAATCATGTACGTTTATCCCAGGAATAATTGCTCGTATATTAGAATTGCACCATTCATTTTCACTAATAATATTTCCAGACAGCTGTAGCATTTCCTTTTCTTTCAAAGAAGATTTCTGATATTTGTTTTGTCGTTTTATAATGCTATCTCTCTTTAAAATATCACGTAGCGTAACTGCCTTTTTCAATTCCTTAGCCGTGAGACCAGCTTGATAATATTTCGCTATTGATCCCAAATATCCTTGCATATAAATAACCGAAGGAGTATTTCCCGCCGCCCGTAATGCGCAAAGCCCATGCGTGAATTCCGTTCCCCAAACTTGGATTAGATCAGGTTTTTCATCCTCAAGCAACGTTTTCCATGCTTGAATATTCTTTTTTTTGTTTTCATTGTACGCTAAAGGATAAGTATCTGGGAGGGCATAATACAAGTCGGAGGCCAAGCGGTCTTAGGAAGAC
>JAZQGK010000121.1:0-2655 GCA_045539975.1 Candidatus Scatosoma sp.
TATAGCAGGGATTGCCGTACTTCCTATATGGCTTATTTTCTCGACCTGCGGAAGAATGTTTTTTAATAGTCTTTCTTCTTCCAAATACCATTCTTTCCAGTCTTCTTGATGTTTCCTTAAAATGATAGGAAACAACTGCCACAGTTCTTCCAAACTCATTTCCGATAATTTCTTGCCCATTATATACTCCGTCAAATTGGAATTTATGTATCACAATTATTCTTTAGGTATCTATAGGCTTGCTCAAAAAGGACAGGTGTAACTTTGGGATATGTAAGATTTGTCGGCAGTTCATCAAATATTTTTATCTCTTTCATTTCAAAATTAGGTAGAGTATTAAAAGAATTTACAATTGCAAGGAATACTTGACCGTTGGAATGTCTTTCGTGATTATACCCATAATAATCACATATAGGATAAATTTCCACATCGGACACGCCGCTTTCTTCAAATAATTCTCTTCTAGCAGCTTCTATTGGCGATTCGTTAACTTCAATATGTCCCCCTTGTGTTTCCCAAGTTTCACGAATTTTATGTTTGCTTAATACATATTTCCCTTGATAAAAAGCACAAACAACAACATATTTATATGTTTTTAAATATCCAAAAGGGTGAACAATACATTCTAATTCTTTTCTTACTTCTTCTCGTTCTTTGTCATAAGCCATATTAACACTTCCGTCAAATTCTTATTTCTCCATACCGCACGAATAGCATTGCTTGGATAACATTTCTTCGTTTTTGATGCTGCTGTATAATCTAAAACCGCCTGCAAAGTTATAAGCATCAAAACCATTTTGCATTAAAATCCGCGTTGCCAAGTAACTGCGTAATCCGCTTTGGCACATAACGTAAATTTTCTTCGTTTTGTCAAGCTCGCCTAAACTCTCTCTTAAATCGTCCAACGGAATATTGATAAATCCGTCCGCGTGTCCGCGCATATATTCAAACGGCGTACGCGTATCTAGCAAAACTACGTCATTCCTTTCTCGCAAAGCAGGAATATCTTCAAAATAGAACTGCTTCACAACGCCGTTTTTGATGTTTTCCGCAACGAAACCTGCCATATTCACGGGGTCTTTCGCGGAAGAATACGGCGGAGCGTACGCAAGGTCTAAATCCTTTAATTCGTCCGCTTTCATACCTACGCGAATAGCGGTTGCAATCACGTCAATGCGTTTATCTACGCCGTCATAGCCGACAATTTGCGCGCCCAAAATCTTATAAGTTCCCCTTTCAAAAAGGAGTTTTACGGTCATTGCCGTTGCATTCGGATAGTATCCTGCATGCGAGTTTTGCGTTAAAATCACCTTTTCGTATTCTATACAGCTCGCTTTGGCTTGCTGTTCGTTAATCCCCGTCGTCGCTACCGTCATATCAAACAGTTTCAGCACGGACGAGCCTTGCGAACCTTTATATTCGCTGTTCAATCCGCAAATATTATCCGCCGCGATACGCCCTTGCTTATTGGCTGGACCTGCAAGTGAAATCACCGAATCTTGCTCGGTTACAAAATGCTTGACTTGCACCGCATCCCCCACTGCATAAATATCGGGAACGGAAGTTTCCATTTTTGCGTTTACCTTGATTGCGCCTTTCACGCCAAGCTCTAAACCTGCTTGTTTTGCAAGCGTATTTTCAGGCGTAACACCGACGGAGAGCACTACCATGTCCGCGTTGAGTTTATTTCCGTCCGCAAATTCAAGCGAAACTTGACCGTCCGTAAAACTCATTTTGCTTGTGTTCGTGTTCAGCAATAATTGTACACCGTAACGACGGAAATTTGCGTGAATAAAGGACGCCATATCACAGTCAACCGTCGGCAATAGATGATTAGAGCGTTGCACAACAGCCGTCTTTATGCCAAGATGCGTAAGATTTTCCGCCGTTTCCAAGCCGATAAAGCCACCGCCTATCACGACGGCTGTTTTGGGCTGTTTTTGCTCGATAAACGCGCGGATTTTGAGTGTGTCTTCTACCGTTCGAAGAGTGAATACTCGTTCGTTTTCGGCGTAAAAATCGGGTAAAATCGGCTTTGCACCAGGCGATAAAATCAGCTTATCGTAGGTTTGCGTGAAACTCGTTCCCGTCTTCAAATCGGTTACGGAAACGGTTTTGTTTTTCGTGTCGATATCGGTTACTTCGTGATGGACTTTCGCCACAATTTTGAAACGGCGGAAGAAACTTTCGGGAGTTTGCAAAGTCAAATCCTGCTCGTCTTCAATAACACCGCCGATATAGTACGGCAAACCGCAGTTTGCGTACGAAATAAAGCCCGAACGCTCGAAAATGATAATTTCCGCGTTCTCATCTAATCTTCTTATTCTTGCCGCTGCAGTTGCACCGCCTGCAACTCCGCCCACGATTACGATTTTCATAGAAAAATCCCCCTTTTAAGATATTATAGTGCATCTCCTTAAAGATTTCAACCGGTTCCGTTTTCTTTGTTTACTGAATAAAAATTTGAGGGGTGACGGTTGATTTTCCGCCACCCCTTTTCTTTTATTATCATCCCGATAAATTGGAATTTGTCAGTATTACAACTGCTTAATCTCATTGGCAATCACAGCCACATCCTTTGCGTTTGTATCAATTATAATGGTATCCAATGTTTGATACATCGGTATTCTTGCTATGCTTCTCTCAATTACATCT
>JAZQGK010000122.1:0-4803 GCA_045539975.1 Candidatus Scatosoma sp.
ATTCGCTTTATATAAAGTAGCATGACACACATGACACAAAAGCAAAAAAACCGCATTGGAACGCGAAAGTTTTTGTGTCATCCTCTATTTTTGAGCATGACACAAATTCGGGAGCACATGACACAAAACTTTTTTTGCCCGCCGTCGGAGCAAGTTTCGGGCAGAATTTTCGCCGACCGATATTCATAATGCAGAAATTTTTGCCGAGTGGTATAATCTAAACAAAATTGTCGGAGGAACGGGGCATGACACAAAAAGAGTTTCTTCAGCAAGCGTTTGTTGCTCATAAAGAAATCGAAGTCAGATTAGAACAAATCACAGCACTTCAAGCTTTGGCAACTCAAACGACGACCATCATCAGACACGCGCCGGGCGGGAGCAATATTTTCAAATCACGCGTTGAAACTGCCGTCATTCAGATTCAAGAACACATGACGCATTTAGCCGACGAAGTTGCGCGCTTGATTGAAGTCACGAAACAAATTTCCTCAGCAATCGCGCTTGTCCCCAATGCCAACGAGCGGGCAATTCTCGAATATCGCTATCTGTGCTTTTTCTCGTGGCAACAAATAGCCGCCGTGATGAAAACGGGCGTCGATAATGTTTGGAGACTTCACCGTTGCGCATTGAAAAAGTTTCAGGTTATCAAGTAAAATCAAGTAAAATCAAGTAAAATCAAGATTGTTCAACGTGAAAATTTCTGTTAAGATACAATGGACATAAAAACGAATAAAAAAGCCGCCACAAAGGCGGGTTTTCGTTTGGAGACATGATTTATGGACGTGAAAAATTTTCGGCTTGACGAACTCAAACCATATGAAAAAAATCCGCGCAGGAACGATAGAGCCGTCGACGCCGTTGCAAAGTCCATTGAGCAATTCGGCTTTAAAGTTCCGATCGTAATCGACGCCGATAACGTCATCATCTGCGGACATACTCGTTACAAAGCCGCTCAAAAATTGAACCTTGAATCAGTTCCCTGCATTGTCGCCGACGACTTGACGCCCGCGCAGATTAAAGCTTTTCGGCTTGCCGACAATAAGACTGCCGAGCTTGCCATATGGGATTTTGAAAAATTGACGGCGGAATTAAATTCGCTTACGTCAGAGCTTGCCGACGAATTTTCTTTCGACTTGCCGACTCAAGACGAATCAATCAGTCCCGTTACCGAATTAACCCCGTCGCGACAAAAGCCCGACTATGAAGCAATCAAATTTGTTTTCGCCCGCGAGCAGAAAAAAATTGTCGACGAGGCATTGAAAGCCGTCGCCGACCAAATTCGAGAAACTTTTGGAAATCCCAACCAGACAGGAAACGCGCTTTACGAGGTAGTCAGACAGTGGGTAGAGCTAAAGAAATTGTCTTGAAAGTTATCCCGTCGCAAATCGCGACGCCGTTTGTAAAAGCTCATCATTACAGTGGCAAAGTCGTCAACAACAGCAAAGTCCATTTCGGAGCTTTTCTTGACGGGAAACTTCACGGCGTCATTTCATACGGCACTAGCATGGACAAGAACAAAATTATCGGGCTTGTCGCAGATACCGAGTGGAACGAGTTTATTGAACTCAATCGCATGGCGTTCGACGAATATCTTCCGAGAAACAGCGAAAGTTTCTGTATTGCCAAGTCAATTCGCCTTATCAAGAAGCACGCGCCGCAAGTCAAATGGATAATAAGTTTTGCCGATGCTTGCAAATGCGGAGACGGGACAATCTATCGAGCCGCCAATTTCGTTTTGACCGGTATCAGGCGAAACACCGACATAATTCTTTTGCCCAACGGACAGACAATCCACAAAGTAGCGTTGGCGACGACTGCCAATATTCCGCGCCCCGAACTCGGCGGCAAAACTTATCTTGAAGTCACGGGCGGCAGTTACGGCATCAAGAAATACGTCGAGGCGTCAGGCGGAAAGATTCTTGACGGCTGGCAGCTCAGATACATTTACTTTATCGATAAGTCGTATAGAGCCCGCTTGATCGTGCCCGAAATTCCTTTTTCACGGATTGACGAATTGAACGCGGGCATGTATCGAGGCGAAAAAATTCCCGTATCGGCGCGTCATATCATGAAAAATTAATCGGCAGGAGAAATTTTCGTGGAAATTGTCAACAGAAACGTCGACGAACTAAAACACGTTGAAGGCAATACCAGAATTCACAGCGAGAGACAACTCAGGGAATACGTTCGCTCAATAGAAATGTTCGGGCAGATTCGCCCGATTGTTATCGACGAGAATAATATTGTATTGGCGGGCAACGGACTTTTGGCAGCAATGCGCATGATGGGCACGACAACCGTTGCTTGTCACGTCGTCACGGGCTTAACCGACAAGCAAAAGAAAAAACTTATGCTTGCCGACAACAAGATTTTTCAGTTAGGCGAGGACGACGCTTATGCCTTCGAGGAAGCACTGCGCGAACTCAGCGGCGACATTGACATTCCCGGATACAGCGCGGACATCTTGAAAAGTTTGGCGTCCGATCTCAAATCTATCGACAATCTTCGCAACGAGACCGCTCAATCTGCCGAAAAGAAAACACGCCCGCCGCGAAAATCAAAAGCCGCAAGCGAACAAATTACTTGCCCGCATTGTGGCAGAACATTCACTTTGGAGCAATCATCATGCCTAGAAAAGCAAAGCGACCGTGTCGATACAGCGGTTGCCCAAACTTAACGGATTCATCAAGCGGCTACTGCCCTCAGCACGAAAAGACGCAGTCAAGGCATTACGACAAATTTATCCGTTCGCCCGAACACAATAAACGTTACGGCTATCAGTGGCGGAAATTACGAGCGAGGTTTTTGAACAGTCACCCGCTTTGCGAACAATGCCGACGCGAAGGCAGATACACGGCCGCGACCGAAGTACATCACATAAAACCTTTGAGCAACGGCGGCACCAACGACGAAAAAAATTTAATGCCGCTTTGTAAATCATGCCATTCACGCATTACCTTGACGACCGAAAATTTTTCAAGGGGGTAGGGGGCAGCAAATCTCTGGAAATTTCGGCTCCAACGACCGCGCACAGCCTCCACACACAATTTTTCAATTTCAAAGGGGGGATTTAATAAATGGCGAAAGACGGAACTAATCGCGGTGGCGTCAGAATCGGTGCGGGCAGAAAATCTAAGTCAATCGAGGAAAAATTTCTTGACGGACAACTCGACAATCACGTTTCCGAGCTTGAAATAAATAATGATACCCCCAGCAGTGATTTTTCACCACCGCCGCCGAAAGATTATTTGTCAACAGAACAAAAAGGCGGAGGACATTTATTAGCCGAGCAAGTTTATCGAGAAACGTATCTTTGGCTGAAATCCGTCGGTTGCGCCGGATTGGTAACTAAACAGCTCATTGAAAATTATTCGATGGCAATGGCGCGACATATTCAATGTGAAGAAATTTTAAGTAAATTTGGACTTTTAGCAAAGCACCCGACGACGGGCGAGCCGACAACGTCACCATTTGTGAAAATCAGCGTCGACTACTTGAAGCAGGCAAGTCAGCTTTGGTATCAGATTTATGCGATTGTCAAAGAAAACAACGCGAAAGGACAAATTGGCTTGACGCCGCAAAGTGAAACTATGGACATGTTGTTAAGGCGAGTGAAATAAATGGCGACCAAGAACAGACTTTCAGATTTTACGATGGACTTCGCCGAAGTTGCGCCGACAATGTTTGAGGACGGCGTCGAGCTTGATACCGAAGTCAGCTTACGTGTATTGGCGAACATGACCGGGCACAAAATGCGTCGTATTCAATCTGAAATGGCAATGGAACAAGAACTGCCGTGGCATTGGGAGTCGGGCGCCAGCTATCACTGCATTTCTTCAGGCGACGTCGACGGTTTGACTTACTTTCGAGCCGCCGTCAAGCAACAGAAAATCCGTTATGCGCTTTTGGCAACGTGGAGTATTGCGTTGGAAGACATTCGCGAACTGCGTCATTGGGTAAATCGCGGATATATCGAGCGGCTTGACGTTTACGTCGGTGAAATGTTTTTGTCGTCAGGACGAGCACTTGAGCGACGAGAGCTAATTAATCTTTGTCGCGATTCGGGCGGGCGACTGGTAATTTTCCGAACTCATTCAAAAATTATCGTGGCGTTTGGCGAGAAGTTTAATTGCGTGATTGAAGGTTCCGCGAACATCAACACAAATCCGAGAACGGAGCAGATGGTTATCACCGTCGACAGCGACCTTGCGAAATTTTACAAAGAGTATTTTGACGGCGTGCAGAGCTTTGAACGAAACTTCGCCGAGGTGAAACCGTGGCAACCCGAAAGTTGAAGTACAAGCCGACCCGTTTTATGGCGAAAACGTCACATTACGACACCGATGCCGCCGATTTCGCCGTCAAATTCATACAGTGCCTTACACACACCAAAGGCGTTTGGGCGGGCAAACAGTTCGCGCTGATGGAGTGGCAAGAACAAATTATCCGTGACGTATTCGGCACAATCAAAGCCAACGGTTATCGACAGTTCAACACCGCGTATATCGAAATACCGAAGAAAAACGGAAAATCAGAACTTGCCGCCGCCGTCGCTTTACTTTTATGTTGCGGAGACGGCGAGGCAAGCGCAGAAGTTTACAGTTGTGCAGCAGACCGACAGCAGGCGTCGATAGTTTTCAACGTCGCGGCGGACATGATTCGCATGTGCCCGGCGTTGGCTAAACGTTGCAAAATTTTGTCGGCTACGAAAAGAATTGTCTACAAGCCGACCAACAGCATTTATCAGGTGTTGAGCGCGGAGGCGTTCACCAAACACGGATTCAACATTTCGGGCGTTGTGTT
>JAZQGK010000123.1:0-11716 GCA_045539975.1 Candidatus Scatosoma sp.
TGGGGGGTTAACGTTCAGACGGATGATGAATCCGACTACGATAAAAAAGTTCTTAGTGTATGTTTAAATGAAATCAAAAATACCAACCCGTTTTTTATAGTTTTTTTAGGGGAAAGATACGGTTGGATTCCAGGACAAGAAGATGTTTTGTCGGTGGTTTACGAGAATGGTGGTGATAAGGAAAACTTTACGGAAAAGAGTATCACCGAAATGGAAATTAATTATGCGTTAAGTACTTATTTGGATACGAGAAAATGCTTGTTTTATTTTAGAAATCCCGTAGATTTTGGTGATGATGAAGAAGCAAGGGAAAAATACGTATCGAAAGGTGACGACTTAAAGAAATTAAATCAATTAAAGCAAAAAATTTTAAGCTCGTTTCCTAATCAAGTTAGAAGGTACAATGCAACTTGGGATAATGAAAACGCGAGTTTTGTATTGGATAATTCGTTTAAAGAAAACGTTTTTGAGGACATCAAAGCGTTATTCCAAAATGAGTACGAAGCCTTACGTTTGGAATCCGATTACCAAAAACGAAATCGGCTTCTTCGGTTGGAAATTGACAAAAATGCAGCCTTATTTGCGGGACGAAAGCAAGAGCTTTCGCAAGCATTCGAATTTTTACGTAAAGAGGAAAAGAAGATTTTAGATGTTGTATCCGAAGAGGGTGGAGGAAAGACTTTTTTTGCTTCAAAGCTTGCACAAGAAATTTTATTGAAGAATGATTGTGTTTTTTTGCCGTATATTTGCGATAATGCGGATGAAGTTTTATCTGTTCGTGGTCTTTTGACATATTATTTGCAACAGTTAGGGTGCTTGGATGATGTGTCAGAAATCACCTTGGAAGAGTTGATTAAAAAATTTCAAAAAACCGTTAATGTAGTGGCATACGAAAAAAAAGTTGTGGTGCTTATTGATGGCTTAGATAGAATTGTAACTGACAAAAAAGAGCTCGCTCTTTTAAATATGTTTGCTTATAATAATGTACAATTTATTATTACGCGAAACCAAACCTATTCGATGGCGAAATATATTGCGGCGATGGACAGTGAGGAGTTAAAAATTCTTCAGTATTCGTCAACGGATATTCAAGAAATTGTAAAAAAATTCTTCGATTCGTCGCATAGAACGGTGGGGGATGGACTAATTCAAGCAGTATTAGCAAAAGAGCAAAGAAATCCAAAAACGTGCAGTAATCCATCCTATTTGACATTGTTATTACATGCGTTGGATAACCTTTCTGAAAAGGATTTTAAAGTTATCAATCAATGTACTGCCTTGAACGATTTATCATTTGCGCAAAACGTAGAATTATTCCAAAAAGAAATTGTAGAAAAATCGGGAAAAACTTTTGAAGAAGAACTTTATAAGCAACGGGAGAGAATTGAAGGCATTTTGCCTATTGCCAAATACTATTTCGAGTATTTGACGGTTTCCCCGCACGGTATGTCCGAGCGTGAGATGTATTTTATTTTAGAACAGTTTTCTTTGCAACAGACTCCGACGGATTTTGCGTGGTTTATCAAGCAATTTAAATGTTTTTTATCGCGAGACGAGAAAGGATACTGGCGTTTTTCGCAAAAAAGCGTTACCCATTGTTTTGCGAAAAAATTAGATGAGGAACAACGAAAAGTATATAACCAAATCTTGCTTCGTTTATATCACCAAGAAGACAAAACCTCTTTAAAAAATCAGTATGCGTTAGGATGTTATTTTGCGTTAAAAGATTATCAATGTGCATATGATTTTATCGTGAACAACGGAAAAAAGAAAAGTGTTTTAAAGGCTTTTGCGAAACATGTAAATGAGTCGCCTAATTATTTGCAAGATATGAAGCAACTGTGGGCTTTAGATGGCTCAAATCAGTTGTTTTCTAAGGCAATAATTCTTCTAAAAAACTATGAAGTTTCTTTTGATAAATGGTGTCGAATTATTTATAAAAAGCATGCGCCAAAAAAGTGGAAAGCTATTCTTTCGGACAAAAAAGAGAGGGCTATGGCGTATTCTAGCTTGGTTTCGCTTGCTCATTTGGCGAATGATAAAGGAGAATATAGAAAAGGACTTTCAATTTTATCTTTACTGAATAAGCATTTCAAAAATTATGCGGGAACGAAATTATATCCCGCTTATGAAATGAAAGCATTGGGTTTTATTTTCAAGTGTAAATTGGGAAGAATGGTAAGTTATAGTGCGTTAATCAGCGCGACACTAGATGAGATTTTCGAGGTGGAAAGCAAGCAAGAGCAAATAGAGGAAAAATGGCCGGAAGAAAGGAAACGACTCAGCAAAGTGCTTTCAGTGATTGATAAATGTCATGAGGCAACAGAGGACACGGGAGAACACGATCGTTTTGATTTAAGCTTTGTGGATGATTGCATAGAACTGGGTTATTTTGAAGGCGAAGAATATATTTACTGGGTTTCCAAAAAATTTGCCTATTTAGCAAGAAAAAATTCTCTTACGCCTAAAGAACTTCAAAATAGTAGGATATATCAAAAGTGGCTTCAAAAGCAAGACGAATCTGTACCGAACGTTTTAAAAGAGATGGAGGAACAAGAAGCCGCTTTACTTAATAAGCAATACAAGGATATTACCGATTATATTAAAGATCCGAATTCCAACCAAGAATTGGTTGCAATGTGTTGTATGAATTTGTCGAAGTACCATGATAACTTTGCCGTGGCAGACGATACGACTTTTACGAATTTAGCCGTTGAAAAGACAAAAGCAAAATTGGAAAGAAATTTTTCGGATTACTCGATTAAAAATTATCATGCGGCATTAACGCAAAAGGTTGCTGAAGACGAGATGTTTGGGCGGCTGAAAAAAGAAGACGTGGAAGAACTTTTGCGTGTGTCTAAGTTGGCCATTATGATAGAGCCAACGACAACAAACTATAACGTTTATTTTGAAACGTACGAAAAGTGTGAAAAAATGAGCGCTTTACCAAAAGCAGAGCCCCAAGAAAAAGAAAAGTATATTGAAAAAAGAAAAAAAGAAGTCAAATTTGAGGTTTCCGAAGAATTGCATACTGAAAGAAAAAATAAGCTTACGTATGGCGCAATCTTTGGGATTATAATTGCAATAAGCCTTTTGTTTTGCGGTGTTCTAATTTTTCGATTCTTTAGAAACTTGCACCTTTGGGGGCAAATTCTCATAATATTGGTTAGTGTTGCAGTAGCGGGCAGTCTTGGCGGAACTGGTATAAACTTGTTGTTGGAAGATAGGACGATAAAACGGACGATATATGGTATTTTACTATTGGTTCTTACTGTGGGGATAAGTATATTATTACTCGGTTACTCCATTTCAGATGAGGCATTATTGGATATTGTCAAAGGCTCAGGAAGAACGGGGGGGTCCATGGTACAGTTCTATAGTCATATGCGAGATCGCGGTGGAAGAGAAGTTTTAGAATTTTGCACGAAACTATTCTTGCTTTTACTTCCCTTGATAATAGCACTCACAATGGGAATGAAATATTTAAAATATGGGCGCATATGGCGTAGCTCTTCCTGCTTAAAAAATTACAAGACATACGTGGTGAAATATCCCGCACGAAAAAAGATATTAATTGTTTCTAATGTTATCATGGCTATTTTAGAGATATTTGTAGTTGCTTTCCTGGTTGATCAATGGTTTAGAGTTAGAAATTTAGATTTTGTTCAGATGTATCACCTGGAAAAGGCCATGATGATTGTGATAATTTTGATTTTTGTTTTCTGCGTCGTTACACTTCTTGTTTGTTTTTATTCATCAAAGAAAACTTTAAAGGAGTTAGAAGGTTGGAAGCAACAATACGACAAAAGTATAAAGATTTTCAATTAGTAAGCCAAGGTGTATAGAAAATTCTATACGCAAAACATTTCCAAGGAGTTCATCAATGGATAGAAAAAGAGAACTGATAGACATTCTCAATAAATGGGCGCACGAATATTACGTGTTGGACGCGCCGACGGTTTCGGACAAGGAATATGACGCTTTGTACGATGAATTGCGCCGCTTGGAAGAGGCGGACGGTGTCATTTATCCCGACAGCCCCACGCGCAGAGTAGGCGGCGAACCCATCAAGGGCTTTGAAAAGCACGAACATTTGGCTCGGCTGTTCAGTTTGGATAAATCGGTGACGATGGAAGAGCTGTCGGCATTTTTGATTCGCGTTCAAAAGCTCACGGACAAGCAGCCAGAGTACACGGTGGAATACAAATTTGACGGTTTAACGGTGTGTCTCACCTACGAAAACGGGCAGTTTGTACGTGCGACGACGCGCGGAAACGGCACGGTGGGCGAGGACGTAACGGCACAGGTTTTAACCATTCGTTCCTTCCCGTTAAAGATAGCGTACACGGGCACTTTGGAAGTGCGCGGCGAGGCGGTTATTCGTCTTTCCGTCCTGGAAAAATACAACCAAACAGCGGAAGAGCCCTTAAAAAATGCTCGCAACGCAGCGGCAGGTGCAATCCGTAATCTCGACCCGAAAATCACCGAACAGCGCAAGCCTGATATTTATTTTTACGACGTCAATTATACTTCCGACGGCAGAGCCATGTCTCAGACGGAAGCCCATGATTTCCTTGTGAAAGAAGGGTTTAAGGTGTATCCGTACTTCGCGGTTTGTAAGACGGAAACGGACGTCATAGAAGCCATCAAAAACGTCGAAACGGAACGCAAAACCATCGACGTTTTGACGGACGGCGCGGTTATCAAAGTCAACGACGCACAGCTTCGCGAGGAAATGGGCTTTACAGACAAATTCCCGCGTTGGGCGATGGCGTATAAGTTCGAAGCGGAAGAGGTGACGACTCTTTTAAAAGAAGTCGTTTGGCAGGTGGGAAGAACGGGAAAACTGACGCCGCTTGCCCTGCTTGAACCCGTGGAATTAGGCGGCGTGACGGTGGCAAGAGCTACCTTGAACAACTACGGCGATATCCAACGCAAGGACGTGAAAATCGGCTCGCGCGTGTTGGTGCGCCGTTCCAACGAAGTTATCCCCGAAATTTTGGGCACGACGGAGCATTTTGCGCATAGCGCCGAGGTGAAAAAGCCGGTTATCTGTCCTGCTTGCGGCTACGTTTTGCAGGAAACGGGCGCGCATTTGTTCTGCCCTAACCGCGTTTGCGTACCTCGTGTGGTGGCGGCTCTTGACCATTACGCAAGCAAGAACGCGATGAACATCGACGGGTTCTCCGAAAGCACCGCTATGCAGTTGGTTGAAAGAAAAAAAGCGACCAAATTCTCCGATTTATACACTTTGACGGCGGAAGATTTGGCGCAGTTGGACGGTTTTAAGGACAAAAAAATCAACAAGCTGTTGGACGAAATCGCCAAGAGCAAAACGCCGACTTTGGACGCGTTTATTTACGCCATCGGCGTAGAGGGCGTGGGCAGAGTTGCCGCCAAAGACCTCGCGGCGCGTTTTCAATCGATGGAAAACCTGCAAAAGGCGACTGTGGAAGAGTTGATTGCTTTGGAAAACGTGGGGGAAATCACGGCGAACGCGATTGCGGCGTATTTTGCCAACGAAGAGAATATCGCGCAGCTTGCGGCGTTGGAAAACGCGGGGGTGAAACCCGTTTGGTCCAACGAGAAAAAAGAGGGCGTTTTCTCAGGCGAAGCCGTTGTTTTGACGGGTGCGCTGTCCTCTTTCAAACGCAGCGAAGCGCAAAAACTCATTGAAGAGCGCGGCGGCGTGTGCCTTAGCTCGGTGACGGCGAAAACGACGCTGGTTTTGGCTGGCGAAGAGGCTGGCAGCAAGCTGGACAAAGCGAAAAAGCTGGGAATTAAAATTATCGATGAGGAAGAATTTAAACAGCTTCTCAACCGTTGATGATAAACGAGGAATGCACCTATGAAAAAAGCTCCGATAAGGGGCTTTTTTGCGTCTATTCGTCATAAAATTCGGTTGCTTTTATAATTTATTATAAAAAAACACGAAAAAGTTAAAAAAACATGACAGAGGGGGCTTGAAATTTTTGGAAAGGTATGCTATAATAGTACAACCCGAAAATCGGGCAAACGGAAGAACGAGGAAAAACCTATGTTGAGTATGACGGGTTACGGAAAAGGCGAATATGCAGAAGGGGGCTTGGAGCTCACCTGCGAAATCAAGACGGTGAACAACCGTTATTTGGACGTTTCTATCAAAGCGCCGCGCATTTTTGCCGCGTATGAGGACGTCGTTCGAAATACCATTCGTAAAAAGCTCACCCGCGGCCATGCGGACGTGTTCATTTCCGTAAAAGACAAGCGCGAAAGACCGACTTCGCTCACCACCGATTTGGCGTTGGCGGCGTCCTACGTGGCGGCGGCCCGCGAGTTGATGGAACAGTTCCCCGACCTTCCCAACGACGTGACGCTTTCTTCCGTTTTGCGCTATCCAGAGGTGTTAAAGCAAGAGGATAGCCATACCTTGGACGAAGAATTGACAAACGCGCTTGATATCGCGCTGAATACCGCGCTCGACAACCTCAACAAAATGCGCGCGGTGGAAGGGCAAAAACTGAAAGAGGACATGCTCTCCCGCGTAAAAACGATAGAGGAGTTGGTATCGCAAATCACCCTGCGCGCTCCGTTGATTGCGGCGGAGTACCGTGAAAAACTGACGGCGCGCGTCAAGGAATATTTAGCCGAAACGCAGGTGGACGAGGGCAGGCTTTTAACCGAAGTCGCCGTGTTTACCGACAAGAGCAATATTGATGAAGAATTGACAAGACTGCGCAGCCATATCGAACAGTTCCGTTCCATTTGCGAGGAAGGGATTGTCGGCAGAAAGTTGGATTTCCTTGTGCAGGAATTTAACCGCGAGGCGAATACGACTTGTTCTAAGAGCAACGACGTAACGATTACGCGAGCAGGCTTGGCGCTGAAAAACGAAATAGAAAAAATCCGCGAGCAGGTGCAAAACCTCGAATAAGGCAAGTAGGGAGATTAAAGGAGATAATATGAAACACGTATTATTGGCAGTTTCCGGTCCCTCGGGCGTAGGCAAGGGCACGATGGTGAAAACGTTGATTGAGCGGCGTGAGGACGTTGTGGAATCCGTTTCCTGCACGACGCGTTTGCCCCGAGACGGAGAAATCCACGGTAAGCATTACTTTTTCTTGACGAAAGAGGAGTTTGAAAGACGCATCGCCGAGGACGATTTTTTGGAATATGACGAGCATTTCGGTCACTACTACGGCACGCCGAAATCGTTTGTACGCGAGGCTTTAAAAAGCAAATCGGTCATCATGGAAATTGACGTGGTGGGGGCTTTGAACGCCAAAAAAGTATTCCCTGAATGCGTGCTTGTTATGGTCGTTCCGCCGTCGGCGGAAGAACTCAAACGCCGTCTTTCGGGAAGAGGCTCGGAATCGGAAAAGCAAATCGAGAACAGACTTGCCCGTATGGAGTACGAGTTATCGCATAAAGACGAATACGACCACGTCATTATCAACGACGATTTGGAAAAGGCGATTAAGGCGCTGGAAGATATTATCGACGGCGACTGATAAAATAAATAAAGAAAAAATAAACACGAAAAGGAGTGTAGAATATGATTAATGAACCTTCTGTTGACGTAATGATCAGAAAATTGGGCTCGGAGGAAGATCCGATCAGCCGTTATGCGCTTTGCACGGTAGCGGCAAAACGCGCGCGCCAAATCATCGAAACGGAACGCAACCTCGGTATGCACGATTCGACGGGCAAGGATAAGGAACTTTTGTCTGCGTGCAAGGACATTGCCGAAGGCAAAGTCGTCATTGCGAAAGATTGAGCAAGATTGCCTCGGCTGAAACCGAGGCTTTTGCTTTCCTTGATGGGATTGATGGGAAAGCGCGGAAAGGAGTTTGTATGATAGCGGAAGTTATCGTGGACATCGCCACGAGCGAAACGGACAGAATATACGATTATCTCTGCGACGAAAACGTCATCGTCGGCAGCCGTGTTCGCGCGCCCTTTGGTGGTAAAACGGTGACAGGGTTCGTCATGCGAATCAAGGAAACTTCCGATTATCCTCTTGACAAGCTGAAAAAAATTTTTCCCACCTCGGACGAATTGCCGGCTCTTAACCCCGAATGCTTGCATTTGGCGGAAAAATTAGCCGAGCGCTACCGCGTGCCCAAGGCGTTGACGCTGCGGTTGTTTTTGCCGGCGGAGATGCGCACGGGCAAGGTGAGAGAGCTGACGAGAAACTATGCGCAATTAACCGTGCCGGTGTCGGAAATGCAGCTTTCCAAGACGGCGAAAAATCAGTTGGGCGCGGCGGAGTATCTGGAACAGAACGGCAAAAGCGAGTGCGCGTTGGTCAATCATTTATACCCCGGCGGCATCGCCGCTTTGCAGAAAAAAGGGTACGCGGTCGTAACGAAAGAACAAATTTTGCGCGACCCGTACAAGAGTGTGCAGGCGGAGAACGTGGAGAGGGTGCTCACCCCCGACCAAACCCGCGCGGTGGAGACCATCCAAAGCGATAGCCGCATTGTGCAGCTGTTGCATGGGGTAACGGGCAGCGGCAAAACGGAAATTTATCTTACGTTGATTGCCAAATGCTTGCGCGAGGGCAAGAGCTCGATATTCCTTGTTCCGGAAATTTCCTTAACGCCGCAGATGCTTTCACAGCTCCGTGCGAGGTTTGGGAAAAACGCGGCGATTTTGCATAGCGGTTTGTCGGCAGGCGAGCGCTTTGACGAGTGGTGGCGATTGCGCACGGGCGAGGCGAAGATAGCCATCGGCGCGCGCAGTGCGATTTTTGCGCCCTTAGAGGATTTAGGGGTTATCATCATCGACGAGGAACACGATTCCAGTTATTCCAGCGAATCCGCCCCTCGTTATAATACGTTTGACGTGGCTTTGTTGCGTGCAAAGCGGAACGGTTGCAAGCTGGTTTTGGGCAGCGCGACGCCGTCTGTGGAGACGTATAAACGGGCAAAGGAAGGGGAGTTTTCCCTCATTCGCTTGGAAAAACGTATCAATCAACGCCCCTTGCCGGAGATTATCATTGCGGACATGCGCCGTGAGGTGCGCCGCGGAAACAGCTCTGCGTTTTCGGGCGTTTTGAAGGAAGAGATAGAAAAGACTTTGGCGGCGGACAAGCAGGCGATTTTGTTTTTGAACCGCCGCGGCTATTCGCAAACGGTGATTTGTAAAGAATGCGGTTACGTGGCAAAGTGCGAAGCTTGCGACGTTTCGCTCACCTATCACCGCGAAGAGAGTTGTTTGAAATGCCATTATTGCGGTACGCGGTATAATATGCTTTCCGCTTGTCCCGATTGCGGCGGCGTCAAGCTGACGTATGCAGGGACGGGTACGCAGCGCATCGTTGCGGAACTGCAAAAGTTGTATCCGACGGCGCGGATTTTGCGTATGGATAACGACACGACAAGCGGTAAGGAAGGGCATTATAAAATTCTGAAAACGTTTGCGGAAAAGAAAGCGGACATCTTGGTCGGAACGCAGATGATTGCAAAGGGTCACGATTTCCCTGCCGTCACGCTCGTGGGGATTTTGGACGCGGATATGAGCTTGCATTTTTCCGATTATCGCAGCGGTGAGCGGACTTTTCAGCTGTTGACGCAGGTGGCTGGCAGAAGTGGGCGCGCGGAAGAGAAAGGCAAGGTAGTTTTGCAGACTTTTGACCCCGAAAACGACGTTTTGGGGTTTGCGACTTCGTACGATTACGCAGGTTTTTATAACAACGAAATTTCCCTGCGTGCGGCGATGGCATTTCCGCCGTTTTCCAAAATCGTGCGCGTGCTGGTGACGGGCGAGGATGATAAAAAGACCCTGGAAGCTTTGAAAGACGTGTATTTTGGGTTGAAAGAACTCTATGAAAAGCACGCCGATAAGTTCCTTTTCTTTGATAAAATGCGCTCCCCGATCAAGCGGATACAAAACAAGCACCGCTATCAGGTATTGATGCGGCTTTCCGACCCCTCGGTGTTGCCTTTAGTATATGATATTTGCGCAGAATGCAAGACGCGAGACGTGTTGGTCAGCGTGGAAGAAAACCCGACGAATTTGAGCTGAGAAAAAGGGACGAAAATGGACTTTAACCCTTGCGCGAAAAGGATTTCGTGCGGTAAAAAATAGAGAAAAATAGAAAAAATTGCAGGAGAGAATGTTATGGCGATTCGTAACGTAGTACAAGTCGGCGACGACGTTTTAAGACAAAAATGTTTTCCCGTGGAGGAGTTTGACGAAAAGCTTCACCTTTTGTTAGAGGACATGAAAGACACGGTGAAAAAGGAAGAGGGCGCAGGGCTTGCCGCGCCGCAGGTGGGGATTTTGCGCCGACTTGCCGTCGTGGACGTGGAAGAGGGGTATTTTGAGTTTATCAACCCCGTCATTATACAGCAAAAAGGGGAACAGAGCGGTTGGGAAGGCTGTCTTTCCGTGCGCGGAAAGAGCGGTATCGTTTCCCGTCCGATGAAGGTGACGCTTTCCTATCAAGACCGTTTTGGTGAGAAGCATATTTTGAAAGCGAAGGGCTTTTTTGCGCGTGCAATCTGTCACGAGCTCGACCATCTCGACGGCGTTTTGTACATCGAAAAAGCGACGCATATCGAGAAAGTATAATGCGGAAAATATCTAAAAAACACAACAAAAAACACCCGAAAACAGAACGAAAAGAACACACGGAGTTTGTATGAAAATCGTATTTGCTGGCACGCCGGATTTTGCGGTTGCGCCTTTGAAAAACCTAATAGATAGCGGTTTTGAAGTGGTGGGCGTCATCACGCAGACGGACAAACCGCAGGGCCGGAAAGGGGTTTTGACGCCTCCGCCCGTGAAGGTGTTGGCGCAAGCATGCGGAATACCCGTTTTTCAGCCTGAAAAAATCCGCGACCACGTGGACGAAGTGCGGGCTTTGCAGGGGGATTTGATGGTGACTTGTGCTTATGGGCAAATTTTGACGCAGGCGATTTTGGATAGTTTCCCGATGGGGGTTTGGAATATCCATGCAGGCTTATTGCCCAAATATCGCGGTGCGTCGCCCATTCAAAGCTGTATTATCAACGGCGAAACAACCACGGGCGTTTCGGTGATGAAAACGGAGCTTGGGTTGGATTGCGGTGACGTGCTTTGCGTGCAGGAAACAGAGATTGACCCTGCGGAGACGTACGGAGAGCTTTCCGAAAGGCTTTCAAACATCGGGGCAGAGCTGATTGTGCGTGCTTTGCAGCTTTTAGAGAGCGGACAATACACCTTGACGCCGCAGGGCGAAGAGGGGGTAAACGTCGTGCGGAAAATCAATAAAGAACAGGCGAAGATATCCTTTGACGCGCCGGTGAAAAGTATCGTTGACCTCGTACGCGGCATGAACCCTGCACCCGTGGCGTACACGGTTTTAGAGGGGAATAAAATCAACGTGTATCGCGCGGAAAAAGCGGTATTGACCGAGGAAGAAAACGCGGTTTTTGCGCAGGCAAAAGTGGGCGAAATTTTATCGGACAGACCCAAGCGCGGTTTGCTTGTCAAATGCGCGGACGGAGCGATAAAGCTGTTGGAAGTGCAGGCGGCAGGCGGAAAGAGGATTTCGGGCGGCGACCTTATTAACGGTAGAAAAGCCGGGAAAGGGCAGGTGTTTGAATGTTAAGCAATCCCGTTTACGATCCCTTTTTAATTTTGACGAAAGTGTACTCGGATGGGGCGCACGTCCAGCAGGCGATCACCGATACCTATATCGAGGAACAGTACCGTTCCCGTACGGTAAAAATCGTGTACGGTGTTTTGG
>JAZQGK010000124.1:0-7429 GCA_045539975.1 Candidatus Scatosoma sp.
GTGGAAGACGTAATCGCTGGCTGTGATTATCATTTGGCGCATGGTACAACGAGCATCGTTCCCACGATTTCCGCAGGCGAATTTGAAACGATGAAGCAAGCGGTAATCAATATTCATGAGGCGAAGGGCAAGACAAAAGGAAACATCCTTGGCGCGCATTTGGAAGGGCCGTATTTATCCCCCAAACAAGCAGGTGCGCAATGTCCTGTGTTTATAACTCCTCCCAAGAAAGCGGATTATGAAAACCTTATTGAAGAATACGGCGAGAGTATTGCTCGGTGGACTTATGCGCCTGAAAACGATGAAAACGGCACGTTTTGCAAATACCTTACCGAACACAATATTATTGCTTCGGCGGGGCATACGGACGCGGTGAACGCGGACATGGTACGGGCAATTGAGAACGGATGCCATTTAATCACGCATTTGTATAGTTGTACTTCGACGGTCACGCGCAATCATGGTTTCCGTTCGTTAGGAGTAATTGAAAGCGCGTATTTACACGATGAACTGTACGTGGAAATCATTGCCGACGGAAAGCATTTGCCACCCGACCTGATAAAAATGATTATTAAAATCAAGGGAACGGATAAAGTGGCTTTGATTACGGATAGCCTTGAAATTGCAGGCACGGATATCAAAGAAGGCGTAATGAGCGGTACGGAGTTCATCGTTGAGGACGGCGTATGTAAGTTAAAAGACCGTTCGGCGTTTGCTGGCAGCGTAGCAACGGCAAATCTTTTAATTAAAACGTTAGTGAAGGATTGCGGCTTTGACGTTCCTACGGCAGTGAAAATGCTGACGGAAGTACCTGCAAGGATACTGAAACTAAATAAAGGTAGATTACAAGAAAACTACGACGCGGACTTTGTCGTGTTTGACGAAGAATTTGCAGTCAGCAACGTCTTTGTCAGCGGTGTAAAAAAATAAAATCCCCCCCGACGGAAAGCAATAGCCCGTCGAAGGGAAAATATTGAATTTTATTTTGTGGCATTTAGGGATAGAGCAACGTTTCTATCTTGAAGAGGCTCGCAACCTAAAAAGTTTTTATATTGCCGATAGAAAGTGGTGTAATTTCTATAATTACACAGCTCGAACACTTCCATGATTGGCATCCCTGATAAAATCAGGGACTGGGCATACAATATCTTTTTTTGATTGATATATTGTTTGGGAGCCATATTTAAGTGGATTTTGAAATTATGGTCAAGCCAAGACTTGCTGACGAAAAAACGCTCGGATAACATTTGCGTATTTAAATTTAATTCCGGATGCGTATGAATGTATTCAATAATTTCGTCTAACTTATCCTTTTCCGTTTCCAAAAACCGCTTTTCCGAGGGAAGATAACGCAAATGCGCGAGAAGATTATGTAAAGAAGATTTCGTTAAGTACTCAAATTCTTGTTTATCAAATATATTTTCGCACTGTTTCAAGGTGTGAAAAATGTTTTGAATAGGGCTTTTATCCTCGATATGGTGCACCGAGCCCGCTTCTTCAATCGTTTTCAACTGCGCTTCGGAGAGTATGCGTTTTGCAAAGTTGAACACGCAGCGTTCGTAAGGCTCGGAAGAAAGAATGCGGATACCGTGATAGACCATTGGTTTGATGAGGAGCATATCGTTCTTTTGCAAATGATAGGTTTGGTTTTCGATGATGTAATCGGCATCTCCGCCGAAAAAGAACAGCAGCTCATAGTCGTTGTGCATATGCGAATAGTATTCGGCTTGTCTTTCAGGAGACGTGGGAGCGGTATCCAGCAAATAGTCATATTGGTATTGTTTAGAATGTGGCTTAAATATATTCATGAGACTAGTATAACAGATAAATGCAAAAAATGCAATATATTTTTACAAAAAATGCTATTGCTTTTCAAAAATTGTTGTGATATGCTCATAGTATAAATATAATGAATTGTAATATCTTTCCAACCGAATTGCAATCCGATTTATAGGATTCTATGATATAATAAATATAAGGACGCGTTGGGAACAAAAGAGAATATAGGACATAATGATTACGAAACAACACAGCACAACGATTAAAATTAATACGACTGATTTAAGCGGGAAAGGGCTTTTAGAAATTTGCGCCAAGAATGCGATTCAAAAAGCTGTTTTTTGCGTGAAAGAAGAAACGACAGAGAGATTTTTCGAGTTTATTTATAACGGCAGCGGCAATGAGATGCGCGAGGAATTTTTCATCGAAAAGCCTTTGCTTTGGAACCTTTCTTCCCCGCATTTATATACATATACGCTGACCGTGTTCTTTGACGGTGAAGAGGAAAAGACGGAAGGCAAGTTCGGATTTCGTAACTTTTCTACCAACGGTAAAGAAATTTGCATTAACGGGACGCCGTTATTTATTCGCGGCTTTATACGTGGTGCAACGGCGCATGACCACAGCAACAACTGTGGGTTATCTGAGGAAGATTTTTATAGAAAAAATATCCGCGCGGCGAAACGTTTTGGGTTTAATTTTGTTCGTTTCCATTCCGTTGTTCCCAGTGAAACATATTTCCGCGTAGCGGACGAAGAGGGGATTTTGGTGCATATCGAATTGCGTATGCCCGATGATATTTATAACAACCTCAGGGAAATGACGTCAACGGGCAATATGCTTGTTCCCGATGAATACGTTATAGAGACAGTTAGAAATTTATATAACCATCCCTCTCTTTGCGTATATTGTGTCGGCAATGAAATTCGACATATTTCCTCAAGCGACCGCGTGAGCGAGATTTATCGTTTAATCCGAGCGGAAGATGACACAAGATTGTTCTTGGATACTTGTGCTTGGGGACAGAATAACCGTAAAAACATAGATATTGACGTACAACATTTAAGTTATTATTTTCCGTTCAACAAGCATGCGAATATGTATGAAGATACGGAAAATTTGTTGGTGGTTGGCACGGATGAAGAGAATCCGCTAATCAAAGACGGTCTTCATTCTTCCGTATCGAGGGAATTGCACTTTAACGTACCGTTGATTGCGCACGAAGTTTGTCATTATACTGCGCTTCGGGATTATAAAGAACTGAAAAAGAAATTTGAAAGCTACGGCGCAGCTCAACCCTGGTGGATTGACGAAGAATTGAAGATAATCCAAGCCAAGGGGTATACGGAACGCTATGAAGAGATGTACCGCGCGAGCAAGTATTTCCAGTTTGAATGCTGGAAAACGGCGTTTGAAGCGATACGTAGAAGCAAGCTGCTTGGCGGTTTTCATTTCCTTCAATTTGCAGACACGGACGTCTATGAAAACTCTAACGGCGTTGTGGATTGCTTTGATGATGAAAACGTGATAGAACCGCAGGCGTTTAAAGCGTTCAACGGCGATAGAGTTCTTTTGGCGGAGCTCGGCAACCGTTTGTTTGCGGCGGGCACGGAACTTGCCGTTCCGATTTTATTCTCCAACTGTGGAGAGGATAAACAAGACTATGCCGATTTCTCTTACCGTTTAACAGGGAAGGACGGCACGGTATACGCGAGCGGCGAATTGCAGCATTTGGACGTTGTGCGCAAGGGCTTGTACCGCTTATGCAAAGTGCGCTTGGCACTGCCGAATACGGCGAGCTCTCAAGAGTTGATATTTAGCACAGCGTTGACGGTCGGCGGCGAAGTATATTCGCATAACGAATGGCGAATTTGGGTTTACAAACAAACGGATAGGCTTTCTTATAAAGATTTTGTTTCCTATGACAAAAACGGAACGGTTGTCACGGATAGCATAGAAAAAGCTTTTTCTGCATTATCGGCAGGGAAGAAAGTCTGTCTTATTTATAGGCAGGATTGGACGAGGCACGTATTGCACAAGGATATGTTAAGCCCTACGTATACGTTTAAGGCGTCTTGGAATCGTTTTAAACCCGTTATTTGGGATCGCGGAACGAATTACGGCGGTATTTGTAACGAAACGCTATTAAATCGCTATGGGTTTGCATCGGGTAGATTCTACGATTTCAACCTCGGGGTGCTTTCTGAGGATTGTGATAAAATTAATCTGGACGATTTTCCTTGTAAAACCGAAGTGTTGATCTCAGGGATAGACAAGAGCTGTCGAGATAGATTCGACGCGTATAAAGATTGTTTTAACCTTCCTGAATTGATGTACGATAGAACGTTGAGGGATTACGCTTATTTGTTCCAACTGAAAGTCGGTGAGGGAGCGCTGCTTGTTTGCGGGCTCAACTTAACGGGATTGGATCAAGATGAAGTTTCCTCTCAATGTATGGCAAGATTTTTGCTTTCTTATCTACAAAGTGAGGACTTCTCGCCAAAGTACGGTACAACTGAGCAGGTATTGCGGACATATATGCAAGAATGCGCAAAAAAGCCTGTGAAAGAACGAATGATGACGCAGTTTTGGGCTTTGGACGATTCACCTGTGGAAAGCAAGCAATATTGGAAAGAATCTAAGGCGTACTTATTGGAAGAATAACGGACGCAGAAAGGCGAAAATGTAGCAAAAATACGGCAAAGAATACAAGAAATGCAAGGTGTGCTTTGCCGAGTGTAATTTTATAGCAAGTAATAAACATTTAATTGGAATTAATCACATTAGTGATTCAAGGATAAAGGAGACATAAAGATGATGGAACCGGCAAAAAGTTACGAAGAAATGCGATTAGTCATTATCAAATTGCCGTTAGTCGACGCGATACGAACGAGCGGAGTTAATAGCAATGGTGAAGACAATGATGGGCGCTGGGATAGCGCGTGGGATCGTACGTAAGGAGGAGGAAGCATGAAAAGAATTCATAAAAAGATAGTCTCTTGGTGTTTAGGCGTTTTGTGTGCGGTCAGCGTTGCGTTCGGTTTTGCGGCAATTCCTGCCCTTGATGCAAATGCAGCGGAAACGTCAATGACAGCAAACATACAGATGGAAGAAGGCGCGTCTGTCCGTATTGGCGATGCGGCGATTCGTTTCCAAACGTACGTTAAAAAATCTTACTTGAACGGATTGACTGATCCGGAAATCGGCGTATACGTTATTCCGCAGGACCTTCTTGGGAACGATGAGGAATTAACCAACAATACGCAAGCCGCGAAGAAAATTTCTATCGACTCGAGCGTATGGTATAAAGAAACGGATACGCATTACATATATAATGCGGTTATATATGATATCGAGCCCAACTCTTACGGCAGACAAATCGTTGCGAGAGGGTACGTGAAAAACGGCAACAGCTATACTTGGACGGATAACACGCAGGTTCGTTCGCTTGCATACGTTGCCAGCGCGGCTTTGGAAGACGGCGTAAATTATAAAGGCGAAGCATTAGACGCGGAGGCGATTACGTGTTTAGAAGGCTATGTTGACGGAGCGTTGAAAAACTTTGCATTCACGAAGGATTCCTATACCTTAACGGTGGGCGAAAATCAACTGCTTGAAACGAGCATTACGTCTAAATACGTTGAAGACTTTGTGGATAATTATGCTGTAAAGTACGCTTCTGACAATGCGGCGGTTGCAACGGTAGAAGACGGAAAAATTGTGGCAAAATCCGCAGGTGTTGCAACGATTACGGCGACTCTTGGTTCAAGAACGGACACACTTTTGGTACAGGTGAATGCGGAACATCAAGACGTTGTCATGTCGAATGCAACCATCGGCATGGATTTTAGCATTCCTGCAGGCTATACCGTAACGGATATTACATGCGCAGAGGAAAATTGGGGTACGAACCTTAGCGCTCTAGCGGTATCTGATACCTTGAAATCCGATTTATCGAAGCACGGTGAAAACGTAATGCGCATAACGCTTTCTAACGGAGAGACGTTGCAAATCCCCGTAACGCTTGTAACGGGCAAAATTTCTTCGTTGGCGGAATGGCAGAGTGCAATTCAGCCTACGGCGGAAGGCGAAGCAAAATACGGTTATTACGTTCTTGCAAACGATATTTCGGTAAATACGAATACCATTAGCGTCCTTACTGCAAATATGACGGCAACGTCTGATGGTGCGGACGGTTTCCGTGGTACGTTGGACGGTAGAGGCTACGCCTTTACAAACACTGCAGCTTGGTGGAAGTACGGTTTGTTCGGTGAAATCGGCTCGGGCGCAGTTATTAAGAATATTACGATTAACAGCAACGGATTAGCAGCGACTTCAAATGAAAGATATATCCTTGCAGTTGTTGCGGTTGGTGCAACGTTTGAAAACGTAACGTTTAACCTTGATAATTTGCAAAATACTAATGCGCTTTATGGTGCGCTTTCCTATAATGGCTTTAGAGATTGTATCTTTACGGACGTAACGATTAACATAACGGGTACGATCACGTCTCTTTTGGGCGGTGCAAATAATATTACTTATTGGGGCTTAAACGGCGCAGGAGCAATGTGTACGTTCACGAATTGTAACGTTGTTTTGATGACGGCAGATTCCTCGTTGGGTGAGCTTGGTCACAGAGGTAATCCCACGGCGGCAATAGGGGAAAGCACGCATATCAAATACGTGGCAAGCAATATGTCCACGGCAAACGGTGAAACCAAAATTGAGGGTGTTACGTTGCATACCTTACAGGAAACGGCTGTAACGTTGGACGCGCAAGAGCTGATTATGACGGAGGCTAGTCATAGTCTTAACCTTGGTCAATATGCAAGCTATAAAGTGCAGTCCATTATGTATAATGGCACAACGAATTTGGGTACAGATCCTTCTTCCGTTGTCATCAATGAAACGGATAAATCCAAGCACGGTGTGGGCAACTCCATTACCGTAGTAGCGACCACGATGACGGAAAAAGCAACGATTACCATTCCCGTTGTTTTGATAACGAAGGTAATCACGACCATTGAAGAATTTACGGCATTGATTCCCACGAACGCAACCTCTGTTACGTACGGGTATTACGTACTTGGTAACGATATTGGAGACGCAAATACCGAAATTGCGGTTGGTTCGCGTTGGTTTGCTGCAGGCGTATCTGCCTTGGACGGCTCAACCTATGGCTTTAAGGGAACAATCGACGGTAAAGGACATGAATTCACGTTCAAGCTTCCCGACGCGCAAAGTCATTACGGGTTGTTTAGTTTCATGGGTACGGGCGCAGTTATTAAAAATATTACGTTGACAAATGAATTCATCAAATCGCAATATTGTGCATACATGCTCGGTAAGAGTATTGACGGCGCAACGTTTGAAAATGTGATTTTTAAATTGAATAACGTACAGCACAGATACTCGAACTACGGTGTATTCGCGCAAGAAATAGTCAACACGACGTTTAGAAATGTAGACATTATTTCCAAAGCAACCACGAACGTTTATAATAACGTTGCAATGTTGTTCACCGATTCGGGTGAAGACGGAAACGGTATTTTTAGCGGCAATACGTTTGAAAACACCAACGTATATTTGTATGCAGGCGCATCGTATGCGGGTATTGCGAAAAATGGTAGCACTGTGTACACAGCGGAAG
>JAZQGK010000125.1:0-9372 GCA_045539975.1 Candidatus Scatosoma sp.
TGAATTACGCCGTCGGAATATTTTTGCAAACCGTATTCCTGCATCAAATCAGCATTACGGTCAATCATATTATATTCGATCTCAGGCACATAACTCATCGCCGTAGGAAGCCCGACAGATTGTGCCTCAACGGAATACGTATCCTTTAAGAAATAATCGTAATCGAGAACGTCACCCAACCATTGTTGAACGCCGTTCAACGTACCAACGTCGGTCAAACCGCGAATAAACATCATATTATCTACGGTGGCTACTTGCGACGCGGTATTTTTCGTAACGGAAAGCGCAACGTTTGCTTTTGCCAACGCCGTTTCACCGATAGAGATATATTTGTCTGCCGTAGTTTCACTACCCGTTTCATTGACAATAGGAAGACTTGCCCCGACTTTTGCAAATACCTTTTTCAACGTATTCGCCGCCGCAGTTTCATTTGCGGTAGCATTTGCAGGCAGCAAAATAGAATAATCGCTCGCACCTACAAACGCATCCGTTACCGTAATAGAACAGGTATTAGAATAAGCAGTTCCGTTATAAGTATAGCTAGCCGTCAGCGTTGCATTTCCCGTTGATTTTGCAACGATTTGACCGTCTTCGATAGCGGCTACGCGCGTATCGTCAATCGAATAAGTAATATCATTCGCCCCATATTTGACGCCGCCAATCGTAAAATAAGCAGCACTCGAAGCATCCGCTTGGGCAACGTATTGATTTCTCAAAATCGCGGCGTCCTCTACGGACGTACTCATCGTATAATCGTTTGCAACTATTCCGTACTCTACTTTGCCTACGATCGTTGTCAAAAGGTCGCTTGTTTCGCCTGCGTCCGTTGCCATAGCCGCAACGTAGCCGATACTGCGCACGGATGTATTTTCCGTATAATACGTATAGGAAATTCCTTCCTTTTCACCCGTGATATATCCGCGCGCCACAATAGGACGATTATAAAAACTCTCGGGAATATCCATGATATTTCCGCCGTCGTCCACCGAGCCGCCCAATACACTTTGATAGGTAACCCCTTCCTGACGCCATATTTCCGTTGGAACGTTCAAAACGTTAGAGGTTTCTAACGTCAGTTCGCCGTCAAGCATATCTTCCGGCAACAAAATAGAGCCGCAAGATACGTTCTCTAAGTCATTATATGCTTGTTGCGCCGTTTTCCCTAAGTTGACCGTAAAACGAATACCTACGGGAGTTTTCGATCTAATAGCCGCTGTTTCTTCTACAACAAAGCCGTTTAAGATTTCAGCGCGCACTTCCATCGCGGACGGTTGTTTTTGCCAAAGCGAAAAACCCAACCCCATAACAAATAAAGCGCAACTTGCGAGTAATATGGAAATTTTTCTTTTTAAATTTTTTCTCATAATCATACTCCTTTTTTATTCATTTCCCTGCCAAGCATCGGGGATGCCACCAACGTTATCGTACCCTGACATTCGAACAACATCGTCTTTCATAAGCACAACAACTTTTATTTCCAAAGTTTCATAATTTTTCACGCAAAATCTCCTCCTATTAAAAAATAATCATACAACTTAATTTTTATCGTTTCTTGTTAAAAGCACTTTATAAGTCCTTATTTAGGCGCAATTTCAACGTTAAATCCCGTATTTTTAGGATATCAATCTTAGACAACGTCTACTTTTGTATGCAAAATTTTAATGTTTCTCTGTTTCTATATAACGGTTATTGGTCTAAATCGGGATTTTCCGCAAAGTGTTTGAGCATAACGATAGGGTCGCTTTCGCTTAAATTTTCAACGAGTACCCCTTCCTTCGCCGCTTTTGCACTAACAAAATATTCGTCGTGGGTAAGCTGTCCGTAGCGGATAAGCGCAGGCGTTTCAATGACGTGTCCGCCAAACGTGCCGTGCCCTTGTAACATAATCATACCGTACGCCGCGCCGTCTTTAATCAGCACTTTTTGCCCAGGATATACCGTTAAACGCTTTGCGCAAGCAAGCTTACTCTTATAGCAAATCCATTCTTCCTTATGCGCTGCGTCTTCATGATGTACAATCGGGCGCATAAAGCGGTTTTTCTTGAAATCGGGATCGACGTTTAAATCCCAATCGATGACGTCCATCAAATAATCAAAGTTGCCCTTTTCTTCTTCGGGACAATTCTTCCAAAGCAAATCTTCGGAAACGCATTGTCCGCCGTAAAGCACCGATTGATACATCGCATAAACGTCGGAAGCAAACTGCGGTTCGTACGTACAAACGCTGGCAGGCGCGTGCAATACTCCCGGGGGAACGTCCCAACCCGTATCGAGTTCAATTTTATATGCCTGCGAATAATCAAGCAAATGATTATCCCCTTTGTGGAAATTTTCAAGGCATTTTTTAATGTCTTCTTTCTTGCAATCGGGATTCAATCCAAAGAAGGTAAACGGGAACTCGCCTCCGTGATTATTCACCTGGGCGGGGAAGAAATACATTTCAGGCTTCCCTTCTGCCCCAACGCGTTTTGCGTGTTCGTCGCGGTGATGAATGTGATGAGGCAAAGGACCTGCATTATCGAAGAATTTCGAGAACATAGGCCATTTACGGTATTTATCCCAAAGCTCGCCGATTATTTCATCTTGCAACTCATCGACCATATCACGGAGGAGCATCTGCTCTTTTCCGTCCTTAGATACAACATAGGAAAGACCCTCGTCGTCAGGAGTTGCAGGACCGTTTTCCGCCCACGTTGTGGATGCGAACCATCTTTCATCGATACCACCGCGTTCAAGCCCTAATACATAATAATCATCAGGGTGAAGCTTAATTCTCTTACCCGGACGACAAAACGCTCTGGGAACCCACGTGGGCTTTAAGCGTAATATGCCGTTACCTTCTTTGAATAACTTTTCACTTAATTTCATAACTGTACTCCTTATCGAACAATAATTTTAATTTGATACGTCTTACTCTCGCTCGGTTGTAAAGTTTTCATTTGAAATTTATCAAACCGCGTAAGCGAAGGCTCTATCCCAAGCGCATAATCACCGCTAATCATACTCTTCCATTCTAAGGTGAAAGGAAAATCCTGCTCGTTATACAGCATCTCTATTGCCATTTGTCTTTCGGGGTTGACAAGGCGAACCTTCCCCTCAGAAAGAGTGTGATAATATACGTGCTCCTCCCCACCGTCTATGGGCGCGGTAATGCGGAACATATCCGCTTTGTTCGTTGCTGCCACTTCCGTCAACGGATCGCTTGCGATTGCGGGAATTTCCATTTCCAAGCATTCGTCCAAGAAGGGGTATCCATAATTGACGTGATACAAAAGCACGTAATCAGCTTTTGAATATCCTTGATTTTCGAGCGTGTCGTTTATCAAAATAGCATTTTCAGAAACGGCAAAGCAACGCTTCATTACAAGGTTTTTGCCAAATAATGCGGTTTCTTTTACTTCACCGCAAACATAAATCACCCCATCCTGTTCATAGGCGTATGCAAAGTCGCATTTTTTGTAATGGAGGCTACCGTGTACGGGTTTACCGTCCACGCAAGCGGAAACGTTATCCATTCCGCAAGTGTATAAAAACCCACCTTCAAAGTTACCGACAAAATCCCTTGTGCCATCGTTTAAGCCGTTTTTACTCAAAAAGGAAACGTTGACACCCTTGTATTTTACCCATACGATATCCAACGCATTGTCTTTGTTAAACAGTACTTCCAACTCCCCATTTTGCACCAAGATACAACGCTTATTGTCTATACAAATATCTTTTGCAAAGAGGATTTGCGATTTATTCCCCACCTTTCTGTAATCCATCGTTACACCTTTCTCAAAACAAACCAACGATACTTTTCAAAGCTGCCCTTGAAAACGCCGTCTTTCTTCTCAATCGGCGTACCGTCCAACAAGTCGTAAAGCTGATAATTTCCGTCGATATACAAGGCAAATTTACGCTCCACCAAATCGTTTGCAAAGTTCAAATCAAATAAGTTTACGTAATACGTTTCGCCGTCTTGGAAAATCACGCTTTCTACGTACTTACTCGTTTGAACGTCGATTGTTTGCTGTAAGTTCGCCTTTACGATTGCCGTGAAGATTTCTTTGAAATTTTCTCTTTCATCGTTTTCAAGCGTTGCCGCCGTCCAAATCACTTTGCCCTTGCCGTAATTCGCTTCGATAATCGCAGGAATTTCCGTACACTTGGCAGGGGGATTGGAATGAATAGAGGCATATAGAGTATTGTCGTCGGGGTCGGTATAGGGAAGTGCGATTTTTGCCTTTACCTCACCTTGCGCATTCGACATAATCGGCAATTTGTAAAGAATCGGCAAGGGATATCTTTCGTTAAATTCCCCAAAAAATCCCTTGTATACTTCCTCCGTAGGCGTAACGTAAGCTTGCACTTCGTCATACCCTTTCCATACGCGCGCGAACGGGCTATCCCCATACGTTTCGCCCGTGATTTCGCCGCCAAAAAACGTCTTAATCAGCCTACCGTCCGATTTTCCCGAAAGATACAGCGTACCGCCTTGTTTTACGTAGTCGATAAACTTCAAAATCTCGGGATTATTGAAATCCTCCAACGCAGGTGCAATAATCATTGGATACTGCGACAAGTCTTTCATGCTTCCGTTGGCGATGACTCTGAAAGGAATATGTTCTTCAATTAGCGTTCTGCCTGCCCGAATCGCGCATTCTTTATTGTATGCTTTTCCGTCGGGAGAAAATTGCGTCGTGCTGTCGAAGTAAACCGCCGTCACCGCATACATGGTACCCTCGTCCATGTATTTTTCATACGGAATTTGCTTTTCAAACACCTTGCCGAGTCTTTCATAAGTACGTGTATCCAAACCGCCGTCGGGATCGATTGCGTCGATAATCAAGGATGCGCCGTGATGCGCCGCCGTGAGCATTACCTCCGCCTCCAAATCCGTTTCAGGCTTAGAAATCGTATGTTCTCGCAGTTTTTTATTACAACGGCAAGTCATATATTCAAAGGGTTGATTTTTAGTAATTGCGTAATAATATTTGCAGGTAAAGGAATGGTTGTACAAGTCGCCGTACAAGTCCCCGCCCGTAAATTCACAGGCTTCGTTAATCCCTTCCGTAGAGCCTGCAAGCCAATCGCACGCAATCCCTGCCGCAAAGTTTAATTCACACGTGGCAAACGGAAGTATTTTTTGAGATTGTCCGTTGACGAACATTGCAAACTCCGCCATCCACTCTTGACGTTTTTTAACAAAAATGCGCCATTTTTCATCCTTCCAATCGAGCGTTTTCGGCAGAGCTCCGCCTACTTCCTTTTCCCAACGGGCTTGACAGGCAGGACAATGGCAAACGACTTCCCAATAGGGCATATCATAAAAAATACCGTCCAAGTTAGGGAAAAGCTCCGCCATTTCCTGCATTTGCGTAATCACAAAGGCGCGGTATTCTTCGTTATTCGGACAGCAAAGCCCATAACGCTGACCGTGGTCACGCCACGTCGTTCCGTCGGCATTCACCATTTCCCAATCAGGATGCGTATCCGCCGCCCAATTATTGAAAATCAAGCTATAATAACCGACAACTTTCATACCGCCTTGTTTGCACTTGTCAATAAGTTCGTTTAAGGCGCGAGGATTTTTCGCAAAATACGTATGTGTTTTACCTGATTTTGTAGGATAATGGCAAAGCCCTGTGTGTGATTGCAAATAAATCATCGGCGATTGTATCTTCGCCGTGACCAAGTTTTGATAGTACCCGTTCACGTCGAATTTACTCAAAAATTCATCGCTCCAATCGTTGATGTGCATATCTACCAAATTACGGCGATATATTCCTTTATACCACTTTTCCATGATTATAATAACGTTAATACGTCCTTAAAAGTATCCACCATGGCATACGTTTGCTCTGCCATACCGCTTGCAAGAATGTTGCCGTCGTTAAACCCGATAACGTCAAATCCTGCCAGCCTTCCCGATATCAAACCAGAAGAAGAATCTTCCAAGACAACCACCTTGGATTTATCCAAGACTCCAAGCCCCATAGCAAGCTCTGCATATAGCCAAGGGTGCGGCTTTGCCGCCATTTCACCAACCGTACCGTATTCGCCTTTATTTTTGCGCTTCCCGCCAGTAATAATGGCATCATAATAAGCCACAGGGTCGCCCATCTCCAAATTACGGAATACGGACAAAATTTCAGGAATCGCCTTATAATCCAGCCCACTTGTCGCAAGCCCGACTTTAATTCCCCTGTTTTTCAGTTCAACCAAGAATTCTTTTAAGCCCTCTCGCGGATGGAATGCGGAAACGTTTCCCCTTCCAGCTAAAATTTCACCAAGCTCGTACTCGGCTATTTCATGATACAGCCTATTCGCCGCTAATACGTCTGCGTCGATTTTGTATTTCTTAATGCAATAGTCTAAGTGCTCGATCGTGCTAAACCCTGAAACGTAAGGAATGTCCTCTTCCGCAAACGTAAATTCGGGATTGCCAAGCAATTTTTTGACCGCCTTTTCAATCAGCCATATCCAAAATTCTTCCGACTTGACGGTCGTTCCGTCCAAATCCATCAAAACGTATTTCGCCTTGCCTTGATAATTCGATTTTTCCATAGGATAGGTTGCTTTTACGCCGCACTGGTCAATCGTACAAAACAATTCCCCTTGCCGTTTCATAAAGGAAATACCCTTTACTTTATAATCTTGAAACCCCATCTTATTTACCAGCCTTTGCAAAATCCGTCACCGTAAGTTTTGCTACGTCGATTGCTTCGTCAGCCGTGATGACAATTGTCTTTTCTTCTCCAGCTTCAACGTCTAAGTAGTTGTCCGAGTAGGTGTATTTATAGTTGTCGGGCAAAGAAATAAACACGGATTTCGCAAATTTATTTGCCTTAACCCTCACAAACGCCTGATTTCCGTTTGCCGTTGTCGTAACTGTATAATCACTCTCAAAATCACACTTTGACCAGAAATCCAACGAGAATACGCTGGTTTGCGTTTCACCGTTTACGGTATAGCGAACGTAAAGATAAGCGTCTTTTGTCGCAACACTGCCTACTACCTTTTCCGCAAACGCCTTGTCGGGATGAATCGTACAAACGCCCGATTTTTTCCAAACGATTTCGCCCTGCAACGTCTTCAAGCCGTATTCAAATTCCGCTTCGATAGATTGCAAATAATCGTTGACGCCAACGAGCAATACTTCTTTATCTTTGTTTTCGATAAAAGACATAATTACAGGCGCATAGGAGCGTTTCATCTGATAATACGCCTGCTTAGGTTCGGTGTAATAATCCACCACCGCCCAAGTACCCGTCGGCCACATATCCGAATACATCCAGTTCATAAATCCAGACGTAAGCCCTTTACAAGATCTTTGATATTCAATCTCAGAACGTATCAATTCTGCATGTACGGTCATTCCCTTTGCAATGAACTCATCCAAAGATTTTGGCGCGCCGTAGGCTTCCGTAACAAACTTTCTTTCCGCTTCGCCGAAGGGAATACGTTCCTCCTCCGCCGCATAAGGGTTCATCAGCATTCTATCCGTCCACATATCGTTCATGGGCCACTGCTTGTCAGTAGGGAAAAATCTGTCGTAAGCTTGTTTAGACACAGGTCCTAAGGAAACGTTTTCGGACGCGAAAGGAACAATCTCGTTGTTGATAAAGCTTCTGTAGTTCATAACGCCTTTTACAACCGCCGTTCCGAAAGAGCTGAAATGCGTTTCGCCCGAATTCTTGTCGTTCGCAATATCCGTCCAACTGCAAGGGCTTTGACGAGCATAAGGACGAGTCCCGTCTAAATGTCCGACCAAACCGCGAAGCGTTACGTCCACGAATTCATCACCATGCTTGATAAGGCTCCCAAAAGAACCTGTCTTTTCATTACCGCCGCACCAATATACAATGGAAGGATAATTGCGAAGACGTTTAATCTGATAGATACACTCCTCTTTGGTGTTTTTCACCCAACTTTCTTTATCATCGGGAATATCCGCGCAGGCAAACATGAAATCCTGCCAGACCATAATACCAAGCTTATCGCATGTTTCATAAAATACCTCGTGTTCATAGATACCGCCGCCCCAAACACGCAACATATTATAATTTGCGTCTCTCGCTTGCGTAATGAGTTTTACATATTTTTCGGGTTGGATTGCGCCCGTGAAACAATCGATGGGCACCCAGTTCGAACCCTTTACGAAAATATCCCTGCCGTTGAGACGAATCTGATATCCGATGAGCACGTCGTCCAAGGCCTCTTGTACCAATTCTACCGAACGGAACGCCATATAGCCTTCCTTGATTGATATGACTTTGCCGTCTCTTACCAACTCAATTTTATAAAGATATAAAGGCTGTGCACCATAACCGTTCGGCCACCAAAGCTGTGCTTGGGGCATATCAAACGTCATAAAGTGTCTTCTTCCTTTAACAGGAATCGTCTTTACCATAACGTTCTCAAATTGCTCGCCCGGTTTCGTAGAAAGACTGAAACGGAGTTCGTCTTCGTGCGGATTCTTTACCTCGATAAAATCCCCATCGTTGTTGAAATACGAGCGGTAGCAATAATTGAGGTCGGCAATAAAAATTACTTTTTTGTCCATACCTGCAATATAGCGTACCTCTTCAATACGTTCTTTCGCCTCAATAGACAAAACGACGTCTTTCCAAATCCCGTACCCGGGAATGTTCGCCGCCCAATCCCAACCGAAACAGCACTGTTCTTTTCTCAGCAATACACGGGGCGTATTGAAAACGCCGAAATAATTTTCACAATCCATATTATCCATTACGGTAACCGTGGAATGCATTTTTACTTCCAAAACGTTCCCTTTTTCCTTCACGACGCCAGAAATCTCGTATTTAAACTCTTTGAACATATTGTCGGTTTTTCCAAGCAATACGCCGTTGAGATAAATATCTGCAAATAAATCAACGCCTTTGAACGTCAAATATGTATTTTCTTTATCAAAATCAGGTTTTTGGGGCAAATCGAATTCCGTCGTGTAAACATAATCCTTTCTACACAAATCATAACACGTATGATGATTTAATCCAAAATACGGGTCTTCAATTTTCCCTGCGTCGTATAAATCCTTTGTAATATCCCCAGGAACGCGCGCTTGCACTTTTTCTCCCGTTGCAACGTCGGTCAAGACCCAATTTTTTAGATATACTGTCATAAATCGCTCCTTCGTTCTTATGCTTTATATTTTGCCGTATTGATGTTTCGTTTGCTTTCAATGCCATTCAATTCTACTTTATCATTACAGCATCCCACTACTCAATTTCATTATATCATGAATTCTTTCTCCTGTCTTGTCTAATAATCGCAATTATTTGTTCTAAAATTGCAAATTGATAAAATAAAAAATGTCAATTATGCACTTTTTCTCCCGTTGCAACGTCGGTCAAGACCCAATTTTTT
>JAZQGK010000126.1:0-2104 GCA_045539975.1 Candidatus Scatosoma sp.
TGTAGAGGATTCTCCTGTATACGTTGAGAATAGTTCAATATACAACGAATGGGTTTCCGCGTACTTGAATGATTCCTATTTGAATATTGCAAATTATGCTGATGGCTCGGAGAGAAGCAAGCCGTTGCCTGTCATTATTTATATTGGTACGGCAAAAGGTGTTGTTTTAAGTGAATCGGAAGATTTTGCTAATAGTTCTACTATTACGTCTGACAACGCTTATATTGAAATTTATAACCTCAAGGTAAGAACACAATATTATTTCAAAGCAATCAACGCGAATGGTTCTTATGGCGAAGTTCAAACTTTTATCACGGATAATGGCACCAAGGCTCCGAGATTGATTTATTGCGATGGCGTAACCAATTTTAGAGATATCGGTGGATATTATACGGAAAATGGTATCGTAAAACAAGGTTTAATTTATCGTTCTATTAGATTCAATGAATCGAACGTGTCTACGGTAACGCCTTTGATTACCGCGGAAGGCTTAAAGGTTATTGAATCATTGGGCATTAAGACCGAAATTGATTTGAGACAGGTTGATGACAATGAAGTTGGCGGTTTGACGAATACGAGTGTTTTAGGGGCTGACGTTAATTATTATCAAATGCCCATGAATCCCAATGGCGCATACGTTAATATCAATGACCATGATTCGGTAAAAGGAATATTTGCATACTTAGCGGATATCAACAATTATCCTATCGTTTATCACTGCCATAGAGGTACGGATAGAACTGGCTTTGTTTCCTTCCTTATCAATGGTCTTTTGGGGGTTGCTGAAGAAGATCTCTATTTGGATTTCTTCATGTCTCATTTCGCAGCTATCGGTAGTGTTGATACGGGTGCGTTAGGACGTGTTATTGAAACGTTGGATACTTATTCGGGCAATACGCTTTCGGATAAAATTGTAAGCTATTTGCTTTCGATTGGTGTAACGCAACAGCAAATTGATTCTATTAAATCCATTATGCTTGAACCGTTGACCTTCAATAAGTCGATTGATGAGGCAACCTGTACGAATGCAGGTTCTATTTACTACGAATGTGCAGAAAATTCCCTCTATTCGCATACTGTTGAATTGGCTGCTCTTGGACATAAATATGAAAAAACTACCATTGATAGCGTCGAGGTTTTCCAGTGCGTTAATTGCCAAGACGTAAAGGGTTTAAATGAAATTTGGGCTACCGCTGGCGATGCATCAATGGCAGATGGCGTGTATACCATATCAGGGGCTGGCTCTACCATTACATCAAGTGTTGAGTACACGGATTTCGAAATGACGTGGACGGTAGTATCGAATACGACAGCGTTTAATAACGATACGCAAACCCGTGGTGTAGTAATTACGATGGGTAACGTAACGAAAGATCACACTGGTTATGCATGGGGTGGTTCGACGCAACTTAAATACTACATGCCTTCGTCGCAATGGCATGGTGTAAGAGCTCCTTTTGAACTTGCTGGCGTAGGTATGCCCGATTCTGATAATTATACTACGTATGGTAATGGCACAGGCGCTCAATTTAAGTTGGTAGTAGAAGGCACGACGCTTACGCTTTACATGATGGACGGCAGCGAATACGCCCAAATCTATACCTATACCAATGAGTATGTAATTGGTACGGAAGGCGTGATTAGCATCGGTATCGTAAAGAGTGGTGAATATGTAATTAAAGATCTTGTAATTACGAGCTTGGCAACGGAAGAGCCCGAGCCCGAAGAACCTCCTGTAGATACATCTATCACGATTACGACGGATGCTCCTTACACGACGACGGAAACGTACACCGAATTTGAAATGACGTGGACGGTAGTATCGAATACGACGTTGTTCAACAACGATACGATGACGCAAGGTGTAGCAATCACGATGGGTTCGACTGGTATCGACTGGACTGGTTACAACTTTGAAGCAAGCTTAGGTAAGCAGCCTGTATCGATTTATCTTGCATCCACGCAATGGTCTGCAGCGACATATCAGATGGCTATTCCTGGCGTAGGTTATGCAGATCAAAATACCTCGATTAACAGTAGCAATGGTGCTGGAACGCAATACAAGTTGGTTGTACAAGGCACGACGCTTACGCTTTACGTGATG
>JAZQGK010000127.1:0-15578 GCA_045539975.1 Candidatus Scatosoma sp.
GGCTTGCTTGTGTGCAGTAGGCGAGTTGAGATGGCGTTGGGACGCCTGCGCCACTATTCACGCACGTTAGTGCGCAAAATAAAGCCCCCACTTTAGTGGGGGATATTTACCTATTTTTTCTTTGAAATCCCCCCTAATGAAAACAAATCACAATATATCCGAGCGATTATTTTACTCCAAATCAAGAAACTCCCTATCAATTATTACAGTCTCCCTAATTCTATTAAATAATCCTCTATAATTTGAGTAACGCAATGTACAATATCGCCGCATGAACGCTTTTTATAATATTCCGACGTACGCGCTTCTGCTTCACCGCCCAATTCAACCGGAACTTTCATTCCCGTAAGGAGCTCCGCACAAATTAAAGTACCATTTTGTTCCTGAAATTTACCACACAGGTCTTGTACGATGGCGTATGTTTTCTTTTTATTTTCAGGTGTATTCTCCGATTCAGAAAAAATTAACCCTATCACCATTGCCATACCACTAACTGCGCCGCAGGTCAACCGCAAACGTCCCATTCCACCTCCAAATGGCAGGGCTATTTTTTTAAGTGTTGCCTCATCCACCTTCACCACGTCCGCAAAAGCTAACACAACCGCTTGCGAGCACGCATATCCTTGTTGAAATAACTCTTTTGCCCTCTCTGCTCTTGACATTTTTCTTCTCCCTTGTTATAATATTGTTAGTTTTTGATAAAACTGATTATACTCATATGGATATTATAACATATGGAAATAAAAAATTCAAGCCTTAAACAACTCAATTTACATAGGAGAATGAGAATATGATTGGTGTAGTAGTTGCAATGCAAAGTGAAGCAGATATCTTGCTCAATAATATGGATATTATGCGTTCTTTAACCGTCAGCGGCAAGCAAATTTTTGTTGGTAAAGCTTATGGCAAGGAGGTTGCCGTTTGCTTATGCGGCGTGGGGAAAGTCAACGCCGCCCTCGGAGCTCAACTCCTCGTTAGCAAATTTGACGCAGACAAATTATTAAACTTTGGCGTCGCTGGAAGCTTAAATCAAGATACAAAGCTTTGTCAAGTTTATCAGATTGAGGCTGCAACACAGTTCGATTTTGACCTCGTACAATTAAACGGAACAAAAATCGGCACATTAAACGAATATCAGGAAAATTACTTACGGTTAAATCTGCTTCCGTTGTCTTTTGAAAAAAGAAAATTGGCAACGGCAGACCGATTTAATGATTCCATTGATGACTATAAGCTATTAACGGAAGAGTTAGAAGCTGATATCCGCGATATGGAAGGTGGCGCAATCGTGCAAGCAGCCTTTGCTACACAGTTACCCATTTATTCCGTCAAAGCAATTTCCGACGTCGCTGGAAGCGGCAGTACTACCGAGCAGTTTTTAATCAATAAAGACAAAGCTCTTAAAAATTTGGAAGCAGCCCTGCCTGCGATTTTTGATAAAATATAACACAGGAGTTATTATGGTTGATTTAGGCGATTGGAATGAAAGACTTGCGCCCCTATTTTCTGACGAAAAATATTTAAATATTCGCAAATTTTTAATCGAGGAATACCGCAAGCACATAGTTTATCCTAATATGTACGACCTCTATAACTGTTTTAAATACACACAGTTCCACAATTTAAGAGTCGTCATTTTAGGACAAGACCCTTATCACGGACCAAATCAAGCGCATGGGCTTTGTTTTTCTGTTCAAGATGGGATCCCCAACCCCCCTCACTTGAAAATATATTCAAAGAATTACAATCGGACATCGGATGCCCTCGCCCCAAAAACGGAAACCTTACCAAATGGGCAAAAGAAGGCATCTTGCTTTTAAACACCTCTCTTTCCGTACGCGAGCATCAAGCAAACTCCCACTCCAAATGCGGTTGGGCATGGTTTACCGATAGCGTAATAAAACTTATTTCCGATCAAAAGCAAAACGTCGTTTTTATTCTTTGGGGCGGGAATGCGCGCAGTAAAAAAAGCCTGATCAATACAAATAAACATTATATTATTGAAAGCGCACATCCCTCACCCTTATCCGCCTACAACGGATTTTTCGGGAGCAAACCATTTTCGAAAACAAACGATTATTTAATCTCACATGGATTACGTCCCATTGATTGGGATCTCACCAAGGAGTAAGCCCAATGAGTAATATCTGGTCTAAATATATACAAGGACCTAAAACTCTATATTGCAGTCGAAAATTAAGATTTCACGATCTTTTTTCGTCGCAATTTAAACAACTTTTCTCCCTGCCAAATAATCAAAAAATTAAAATTCTTGAAATTGGCTGTGGGCCAGGAGCACTTGCCGGCGCACTTCATCGTTGGTATCCCCTTGCGGAAATTACCGCCATTGATCTCGACGGCGAGTTCATTCGATACGCAAAATCTCACGAACCCGGCGTCAATTTTCTTGAAGGCAATGCAACACAATTACCCTTTGACGACAATACGTTTGACGTAACTATTTCGAACACCGTTAGCGAACATATTTCCCCTGCCGCTTTCTATGCTGAACAATATCGTGTGTTAAAAAACAACGGTATTTGCTTAGTACTATCTTCTAGAAAAGGAATCTCAGTTAAGGCAGAATGCCTAAAAGAAAATGACGTTGAGCAGGCTTTTTGGGAAAAAGCGAACAAGATTGACGATACGCTTGAAAAATACGGCGTTGGACAATATTATATGAATGAAGCCGAACTTCCTTTGGTAATGGCAAAGTTCAACTTTCATAACGTTTCTACTGGCTATGCAATGATAGATTTAACTCCTGATAATCCAGGGATTCCCTTGGAAATGGCTTTAGACATCATCAACGCAGAGCGTTATAACGACCTTGAATCGGTTGAATCAATTTTTTACAAGTTCCCCAATTTCTTTACTTTGGAGGAAATACAAGACATGAAACGAATTATTAACGTTAAATATGACGCAAGAATAGTTGATTACCAGCAAGGCAATAAGCATTGGGATACAAATGTATTGATAACAATGGTGATCCGCGGTATTAAACAATAAAACATAGCAAAAAGGAGAGCTGCAGCTCTCCTTTTGTTTTCTATTTTATCGTATATTTTCAACAAAACACGACGTTTTTACATTAACTTTGCCAAGATTTTCTTTAATGCATATTTGCAATGTTCATACGTTAAGCCACCCTGAAAATATGCCGTATACGGCTCTTTTACCGGTGCATCAGCAGAAAGTTCAATGCTTGCCCCCTCCACAAAGCAACCTGCCGCCATAATGACTTTGCTGTCATACCCCGGCATATCCCATGGTTCCAAAGTAACGAAACTATCGATAGGCGAAGCCTCTTGTACTGATTGAATAAACGCGCAAAGCTGTTCAGCCGTATCAAACCTAATTGCACGCGTTATATCTGCAGGCGTTTTATCTAATTTAGGAAAATTTTCATACCCCAATGCTTCCATGCATTTACCAATTAAAAAACTGCCTTTAATCGCTTGATTAACCGTATGCGGAGCCATAAACAAGCCTTGATAGAACAAGCGCCAGCCATACGCATACGAACCAACTTCATTCCCGATTGACGGCGCCGTCAATCTTCTGCCGATTAAATCGACATATTTTTCCGTACCAACAATATACCCTCCCGTAGGCGTTAAACCGCCCCCGGGATTTTTTATAAGCGATCCCACCGCAACGTCAGCTCCAACGTCGCAAGGTTCTTGCATTTCAACAAACTCCCCATAACAGTTATCAACGAAAATACACCCAGTAAAGCCAAGCGAACGGACAAAATCACAAATATCGCCAATTTCCGCAACAGTAAAAGCATCACGAAGCTCATATCCCCTCGATCTTTGAATATAAATCATCTTTAATCGCTCGCCAAGCCTTTCTATATCAGCCTGAATTGCATTTTTATTAAATTTTCCATCCTCTGTTAACTGTGCGCAATCAAAAGATATCCCAAAATCCTTCAACGAACCATTTCCATCTCCGTAAATAACACCACGAATGGTATCATAAGGCATGCCAGACACCGACAAAACCGCATCTCCCGTCCTCAACACCCCAAACAAAGCAACCGTTAACGCATGCGTTCCGCTTAACAGCGCAGGCGAAACAATTCCGGCTTCTGCCCCAAAACAATCCGCATATACGTCACCAAGAACAAATCTACCCTCATCCCCATAACCATAACCGGTTGTTGCGTTGAAGTGACGCAACGCGATATTTCTTTTATTAAAAGCCTTTAAAACCTTTTCTTGATTATACTCACTAATTTTGTCAGCAAGCGCAAATTGCGCCGTTAAATGCAATTCACTTTGTTTTATCAATTCTTCTGTCGTCATAATTCATAATCCCCTCGCTACTATGTCACGCATAATAATTATGCGTGACATAGTAGTCGTTTTTATAAATATTTGCCTACCTCTGCAACCGTAGCATTGTCAGGTGCTAATATCACGTGATTTTGCATACGTTTAAAGAAAGTTCTTTGGCGCTTTGCGTAATTTCGAGTATTCTTTTTAATCTGTTCTTTAATTTCTTCTTCCGTGGCGCCAACACGAAGCCCTTCAGCCACTTCTTTATAGCCAATGCCTTGCATGCATTGCAAATCTTCATGCACACCGCTCTCCAACAAAGATTGCACTTCCTTTACCAATCCTTGGGAAAACATCTCATCTACACGCAGATTGATGCGTTCGTATAAAGTTTCTCTTGGATATTCAATAGAAAATGCAACAAAATCAAAACGCGGAATGGGTTCGTCATGTTGCAAGGATTTTGCCTTGCCTGTAATATCATATATCTCTAAAGCACGAATCACTCGTTTAACATCGTTATAATGAAGTTTTTCCGCACTCTCGGGGTCTTTTTCCCGTAAAATATTATGAATATACTCCTTGCCATATTCAGATGCAAGCTGTTCATATTTTGCACGAATTTCTTCGTTTGCACCAATATTACCAAACTGACTTTTATAAAGCAAAGCATTTATATAAAAACCCGTTCCGCCACAAATAATAGGCGTTTTTCCTTCATGCAAAAGTCGCTTAACAATCGGCAAGGCGCGAGCCTCGTAATCACTCACGGAGAAATTATCCATAGGCGACGCGACGTCTATCATATGATGAGGAACGCCCATACGCTCATCCATGGTCGGCTTTGCCGTTCCAATATCCAAGCCCTTGTACACAAGCATCGAATCCGCAGAGATTACCTCTCCACGAAAAGCCTTCGCACAAGCAACCGATAATGCGGTCTTCCCCGAAGCCGTAGGGCCACAAATTACCACTACTCTTGCCATTAAACTATCCTCTTGAACATTTTTTCTAGCTTATCTCTTGTCATCTTCACAACAACAGGCCGCCCATGAGGACATTTTAATCCCATATCGCCATCCATAAGGATAAACAATTCCTGAACCTCGTCTTCCGTTAAGCTCATGCCACCTTTTACAGCAGCTTTGCAAGCCGCACTGGCCAATTTATCCTTAATGATATCCACCAATTTAATTTTCCTGTAATCGTTGACATAGCCCAATATATCATTGAAAAATACAGTCAAATTAATATTCTGTAAATCAATCGGCACCGCCGTTACGCTGAAAACATTTTCCTTGGACTCATCAACCGCAAATCCCATCTCGCGAATATCTTCTATGCGCTCGCGGATAAACTCACTTTCAAATGCATTCAAAGCCATTTCAAACGGCACCAACATCGGTTGCTGTTCGATAGACCGAGTGCGCATTTTCTCTTTTAAACGATCAAAAATCAGCCTTTCGTGCGCTGCATGTTGGTCAATAATATATACTTCATCATTGCCCTCATAGAGCAAATACGTATTAAACAATACACCGCGATATTTGCAAGAATATACATCAATACTGCCTTGCTTATTACGTTTATCCATATCATTCAAGAAACGTTTATTTTCTTGAAAATAATCTGTTTGCGCCGCATCTGATGCCTTTTTCTTACCGGAATCATCCAATTCCATAACATTTCTCTTAAAATAAAGGTCGGGAAACTGTTTATGCAATTTTTCCGCCGCGTAAGGACTAGGCGTTGCATATCTAGGCGGTTTGTACGGATCAGGATCGGGAACATACTCACCTATCTCTGAAGCAGGAATGAAGCCCTTTCGGTGCTTCGCAGCTTCTCCAAAAGGAACTTCTATGCCATCTTTGCTCGTTTTAAACGAAGGTGCACATTCTTTAATTTCACGCTGAGCCTCTTCATACGTAAACGTAGAAAAACCAAAGGTTTTCGTGGATTTTTCTTCTGTACTCGGCTGCTTGTCCTCAACTTTCTCAACGATCGGCATCACTGGTTCGATTATCGGTGTTTTTTCTTCCATCGGTGCAGCATTCTTCTCTGGAACAACATATTCCAAGGCACTTTTACTGCCGTCTAAAACAGAAGCTAAAATACTGTAAATACAACCATAAACAATTTGATTATCAGCAAAACGCACGTCCGCTTTATTGGGATGAACGTTGACGTCGACAACTTCTCTTGGTACTTCAATATGCAAAACGTAGAATGGATATTGCCGCTTCATCATATAGCTGCCGTATGCGTTTGAAACAGCCGAAGCAATGGTTCCATTTATGATATAACGACCGTTTAAAAAGACGCTTTGATAACTCTTGTTGCCTTTATAAAAATTTTGATTACCTATATATCCATGCACACGAACGCCGTGCTTTTCAGCATCAATTTGGATACATTCTCGAAGCGTAGCCGCGCCGTAAACACTAATCAGAGCTTCTTCTAAACCACCACCAAACGATTGCAAAACTTTCTTACCATTGGCATAATAAGTAAAAGATATATCCGAACGATTTAAAATAAAACGCGAAACATAATTGGTAATTTCAGCCTCTTCACCTTTGTCCGTTTTTAAAAATTTTAATCGAACGGGCGCATTACAGAAGAGCGTCTCTACGCAAACTTCCGTCCCGACCGCACCAATGGTTTCTTCAATACGACCCAATTCCCCCTCATTCGAAGTAAGACGATAGCACTTTCCGCCCTCCACCTTAGAGGTAATGGTCATTTTTGAAACCGACGCAATAGACGCCACCGCTTCACCACGAAACCCCAACGTCAATACGCTGTCCAAATCCTCCGCCTTGGCTATTTTGCTAGTCGCGTGTGGCATAAAAACCGATTGCATGTCTTCATATTCAATACCACAACCGTTGTCGATAACTTTGATTAAATCCTTGCCACCATTTTCGATATAAATTTCAATCTCAGTAGCTCCCGCGTCGATTGCGTTTTCAACCAATTCCTTTACAACAGAGCAAGGTCTTTCAATAACTTCACCTGCGGCAATTCGATTATATACTTTCGAAGGCAATATATTTATTTTTGCCATCTCAATTTTCCTCCTCTATCTTCTCCTTTAAATCCCCAAGCAACATTAACGCCTGCATGGGAGATAAGGTGTTGACGTCAATATCACGCAATATACGCTCTACTTCCGTATATACGCGCTCGACCTTTTCTTCCTCGTCCGGTATTTCCACGCGAAGTTTTCCTCGTGCGATATCGCTCTTTTCAAGAGCTTTTAAAATCCCCTTTGCTCGTTGCGTAACCTCTTTGGGAACTCCGGCAAGAGCCGCTACTTCTATACCAAAGCTACGGTTAGCGCCACCACGCGCAATTTTTCTTAAAAATACTACCGCACCGTTAAATTCTTTTACGGTAACCTTATAATTTTTGACCCCATCCAAGGTGTTTTCCAGTTCGGTGAGTTCATGATAATGCGTCGAGAATAAAGTCTTTGCTCGTATATGCTCTGCCAAAAATTCTATAACAGCCCAAGCGATCGACAACCCGTCATACGTACTTGTTCCACGACCGACCTCATCTAAAATCAGCAAACTATTTTTCGTCGCATGCAATAAAATGGCAGCTACTTCCGTCATTTCAACCATGAAAGTACTCTGGTCAAATATCAAATTATCGCTCGCCCCAACCCTCGTAAAAATACGATCAATTAAAGGTATTTCAGCCGCTTTTGCAGGGACAAACGAACCAATATGAGCCATCAATGCAATCAGGGCAACTTGACGCATATAGGTACTTTTACCCGCCATATTCGGGCCAGTTATAATCGCGCAACGATTCTCACCATTATCCAAACATACGTCGTTTGGAATAAATCTTTCTTTTGAAATAGCTTCTACAACAGGATGACGCCCGTCAGTAATCGTTAGAGGCGCATCCGAGGCTTTCATAATCGGGCGCACGTAACGACGTTCCTTTGCGACAGTTGACAATGCAATCAAACAATCTAATACCGCCAAGGAATCTGCAATCTTTTTTAAAACTTCAATGCGCTCTGATAAAAGTCCAAGTACATGTCTATAAATTTGCTCTTCTAATTTCAACGCCTTTTCATGGCTCGTCAAAATCTTTTCTTCTATAACCTTTAATTCCTCGGTTATATAACGCTCGCCCGTCGTTAAAGTTTGACGGCGAATATAATCTTCGGGAACTTTGTCTTTAAAGGAATTGCTTACCTCAATATAATACCCAAAAACACGATTGCTGCCTATTTTTAAAGTTTTTATTCCAGTACGCTCCCTTTCTCTTTCCGCAATACCGTTAATAACCGCTTTGCTATTTTCATTCAAAGAGCGCAACTCGTCTAATTCAGGATGAAATCCTGCTCTAATATAGCCACCGTCTTTCATTTGAGCCGGAGCATCAGGATTAATAGCCGCAATTAAGAAATCCGTCAAATCCTTCATATCCGGCAATCCGTCTACAATATCAGCCACCACCTTAGATGTCAATCCAAACATTTGGAACTTTATCGAAGGCAAAGCCGAAAGCGAATGAGCAAGCGCAATGCAATCTTTGGGCATAAAGTTTCCGTTAGAAATTTTACCCGTCAAACGCTCTACGTCTTTTACGTCTTTTAACATTTCCGAAATGCCTACGCGCACAGCAGAAGAATTAAAAAACTCCTCCACGCCGTCTTGACGGTAGGAAATTTCCTCAACGTCTTTCAACGGAGAAAGCACCCAACGGTTTAACATACGCGCGCCCATGCCCGTTTTGGTCTTGTCTAAAACCCAAAGCAAAGAACCGTATTTCTTATTTTCAGCATTGCTTCGCACGAGTTCAAGATTGCGGACCGCATTGCTGTCCAGAACCATAAACTTGTCGCGATTAACAACTTTTATCGAAGTAATATTCGAAAGTGCATGTTTCTGCGTTTCTCGTAAATACTCTACCAACGCCCCTGCTGCAGCGATTGCTTTTTCCTTTCCTGCAATGCCATAAGGCGCCAAAGAAACGCCGCCAAGCTGCTCCGTCAACGTTTTTTCCGCACGTTTCACATTAAAGGCCCACGGCACGTAGCACGAAAAAGCCGGTAACAATCCGTGTTTTAATTCTTTTACGTTCTTGCTTGCCAACAACATATCTTCGTTGCAAATAATTTCCGCCACGGATAATTTAACCAATTGCCCAATCACGTCCTCAACGGCATGTTCTCCAACGAATTCTTCCGCGAGAAACTCGCCCGTGGTAATATCCGTCCATGCAGTCGCAATACCGTCCGCCCCTTTAAAAACGCATGCAATATAGTTATTTTTCCCCTCTTCGAGCATTTCTTCTTCAATTAAAGTCCCAGCAGAAACAATGCGGACTACGTCACGCTCCACCAAACCTTTCCCTGCCTTGGGATCGGATAACTGATCGCAAATGGCAACTTTTTCCCCAAGTGCAACCAATTTCGCAATATACGTATCCGCCGCATGAAAAGGAATACCACACATCGGGGCTCGATTTTCCAATCCGCAATCTCTCCCCGTTAACGTAAGATCTAACAACGACGATACTTTAACTGCATCCTCAAAAAACATCTCGTAAAAGTCCCCGAGACGGTAAAATAACACACAATCTTTATGCTTTTCTTTCATGGAAAGATAATGTTGCATCATTTGTGAAAGTGCCATTCTCTTAACCCACCTTTATAATTTCAAAAATTAATCTCTAATGCTTTCAATATTCCCAAACAGCGAAATACCATTGGCTTTCGTAACGTGTAACATTACAAAACACCCAATCACGTCTTTCTCACTCTCAAAATAGCCCATTCGACCAAACTCATCCCTGCCGAGATACAACCCTTTTTTCTCGTCGTAATCCTCGCAAAGTATTTCCACGGTTTTGCCAAGATAGTTTTCCGATTTCTTGCGGGTAATTGAGTTGACAAGCTCCACCAATCTCATAATTCGGTCCTTTTGCACGTCTTCCGGAATTTGATTGGGCATTTCCGCCGCTTTCGTACCTTGACGAGGCGAATACACAAACGTAAACGCCGAAGCAAAATCCACTTTTTTTACCAAATCTTCCGTCAGCAAGTAATCTTCTTCCGTCTCCCCGGGGAAACCAACAATCATATCCGTTGTAACCTCAGCCTCAGGGAAATAGGAACGAAGCATTTGGATTTCTTCTAAATATTTTTCTCGCGTATAGCGTCGATTCATCGCTCGCAAAACGTCATTCGAACCTGATTGCACGGGCAAATGCACAAGTCGGCATATCTTGCGATGCTTTTGCATCACTTTTACAACGTCCTCATTAAAATCCTTTGGATGGCTCGTCATAAAACGAACCCTGAAATCGCCCTCAATCGAAGCCACCTTATCCAACAATTCCGCAAACGTTATTCCCGTCGTTCCATCCGTGCCGTAAGAGTTTACGTTTTGGCCAAGTAAGGTGATTTCCTTATATCCTTCTGCAACAAGTCTTTTTACTTCTTCAACAATATGTTCAGGCTTTCGAGACCTTTCTCTACCGCGCACATATGGAACGATACAATAAGAACAGAAATTATTGCAACCGTACATTATGTTTACCCATGCATTGGGATAACTTGTACGGTACGCGCCGTCAAACTCAACAATTTCCCCTTCTTTTTCTCGAATTTCAATCACTCTTTTCTTTTGCTCTTTTTTTTGCAAAATCAATCGTTCCAAATCTTCCAAATTCAAAGTGCCAAACATGACGTCGATAAAGGGAAATTTCTTTTTTAATACTTCCGTTTTACCTTTTTCCTGCGTCATACAGCCGCCAACCGCAATTATCAAATTGGGTTTTTGTTTTTTTAATTTTTTTAAAGCGCCGATATTGCCAAAGGCATGATTTTCCGCATTCTCACGGATACAGCAAGTATTAAAAAGAATGATATCCGCATCCTCTTTATTGGGAGTATCTTCATACCCCATCTTTCGCAATATTCCCGCCATTTTTTCAGACTCGTGAACGTTCATTTGACAACCGTACGTCACGATGTGATATTTCCCAATCATAGAACTCTCTTTTTGAATATTATTATTTTCTCCATTATACTCTTTTTTTTTATTTTTATCAAGTCTTTAACCGGTTTTTCGCTATTTTTGATGGTTTTTTTGCAATAAAACCTTAAATTTGCAGATACTAAAAACAATGAAGATTATACGAAAAATATTATGGTTATTATTTTTGTTCTCAGTTATCGGCGCAGCTTTTGTCTTTGGCTACTATTATGCCGTCACAAAGAACGTTACTCTACGCCCCGAACGATTAATTCTAAGCGATCAATCCATTCATTTGTATGACGCGGAAAAACAAGAAATTAAATACATTCAAGCCGAAAACTTTAAACAGACAACAAAAATCTGCGACATACCAAACGAGGTAAAACAAGCGTTTATAACCGTTGAAGATAAGCGATTTTATTCCCATAATGGCTTTGATTTTAAACGAATTCTTGGCGCTACTATAAAAAATATGAAAGCGCACTCCTTTAAAGAAGGCGCATCCACCATTTCACAGCAATTAATTAAAAACACTCATCTATCGCACGAAAAAACGTTAAAGCGCAAGCTGCAAGAATGGAAACTAACAAACCTACTCGAAAAAAAATATACGAAAGACGAAATTTTGGAAAAATATTTAAACAGTATCTATTTTGGGCATAGCTGTTTTGGCATTACTTCCGCTGCTAATTTCTATTTTGGGAAAACGCCAAATCAATTAACACTTTCCGATGCCGCAATTTTAGCAGGCTTGGTAAAGTCCCCCAATCATTATTCCCCTTTTCGAAACCCCCAAAAATGCAAACAAAGAAAAGCCTGCGTTTTATCTCTTATGAGAAATAACGATTGCATCAACGATGAGGCATATGAAATCGCGTTAAGGGAAGAACTTCCCACGCAACAGAATAACCATGCACCGAGCGATTACGCGCATTTCGTCTTTGATGAATTAACGGAAATCGCCGAATCCAAGCAATTTAAACTACGAGGCAAGATTGAAATTTTCACCTATTTAGACCCAAATCTTCAAACTGCGTTGAACGAAATTTCCAATCAGCACACGGAAAGCGACAAAGCCTTTATGGTATTAGACAATCAATCATTAGGCTTTAAGGCCTGCATATCTACTATTGGAAACGCACGCAGATTGCCCGGCTCTTTAATAAAGCCGTTGCTCGTTTACGGACCTGCTTTAGAAGAGAATCTTATATCGCCTGCAACTCCTATTTTAGACAAAAAAATTAATTACAGCGGATATCAACCGGAAAATTACGACGGCATGTACCACGGATACGTCAGCGCTCGAGAATGCATAGAAAAAAGTTTAAATATCCCTGCTGTGAAAACGTTGGAATCACTTGGCACAAAAACAGCCATAAAATATATGGAAAAACTTCATTTACCAATAGCAAAAGACGATGAATCACTTGCTCTTGCCTTGGGTGGAATGAAAAACGGGTTCACACTATCCGATATAACCTCTGCATATGCAACCTTTGCCAACGACGGACAATACGGCGAGGGAAAATTTATTTCAAGTATCAAAATCAACGGAACCAACGTTTACACCCGAAAAAAAGCACAAGAAAAAGTTTTTTCTATGGATAGCGCTTATCTTATGACCGATATGCTTAAAAGCACAACGAAATCCGGAACAGCAAAAAAAATGCGCAATTTGCCCTTCGAAATTGCAGCAAAAACGGGAACCGTCGGCACGGATAATGGAAACACCGATGCGTATACCATTTCATACACAAGCAAAGATTGCGTCGCTGTTTGGCTTGGTAATGCCACAAATGATAAAATTCCTTACACCGGCGGAGGTTTGCCATGTAATTATGCCCTCAAAATAAACGAATATTTGTATAATGCATATATAAAGAAAAAGCAAAATATCCCGCCGTTTATGAAAAGCAGTAACATTGTAAACGTATCTTTGGATAAATCCGCCTATTATGACACGCATACTATATTATTAGCGGATGAGCAATCCCCTCCAACTTATCGTTTTAATGAACTTTTTAAAAAGAGCAATATCCCTTTAAATAAAAGCGATATCTTCTCTTCGCCATCTATTGTTACGCCCAATATTTCAGTCAAAGAGAATGCCGTAACTTTAACCTTTGACCCACATTCTCCAAGCTTTTATGAGTATCAAATCATACGGAAAGAAAGTGAGTCTAATCAATCAACTATTTTATACCACGGTCCTTTCACCCCATCCTTTTCAGACAATGCTTTACAATCTAATAAAGTGTATATTTATACAGTTATTCCTATCTTTAAAAACAATACAGGAAAACCCATCATATTGCCTAGCATCTCTACAAAAGACGGACTTTTTAGTAAAAAAGAAGAAAAAATATTAGAAGAAAATTGGTGGGATTATTAAAAATGACATAAAAAAGGCTACGGCAAGCACCGTAGCCTTTTTAGTATTGTATTAGTATTCAATTTTCTCTAACGAGGCAAAAGCTTCTTGGATTAACCCCTCGACGTCTAATTTACTTTCTTCTTTTAATATTTCTTGCAATTTTGGACGAATCGCAGGGAAATCAGGCAAAAACACCGTGCAACAATCTTCGAATGGCAAAATCGAAGTTTCATACGCCCCCATTTTCACAGAAATATCGATAATTTCATTCTTATCAAAACCAATCAAGGGGCGTAATACAGGCAAGGTTTCAACTACGGAATTAGAAGAAGTAATCCCTTCGATCGTTTGACTTGCAACCTGCCCCAAGCTTTCACCGGTAATCAAACAAAGTGCATGCACCCTTTTCGCGTGACGCTCCGCGATTCTATACATGAAGCGGCGCAGCAAGGTAATCATAAGCTCCGGTTTACATTTTTCGTGAATTTCCTCTTGAATATGCGTAACGCTAACCGTATAAAGCTTTGTTCCGCAAGTATATTGCGACAAAATTTGCGCCAAATCCGCCACCTTTTCTTTTGCTTGTAAATTAGTGTACGGATAGCTATGGAAATGCAAGCATTCCACTGTCATTCCGCGTTTTGCCATCATATATCCGGCAACGGGGCTATCAATCCCCCCGGAAAGCAACAAAAGCCCTTTCCCTGCCGTCCCGACAGGCATACCGTTTGCACCAGCGATGAATTCGCCAAAAACTAACGCTTTACCAAATTCTCGTACGTCTACGCGAACCGTGAAAGATGGATTATGAACGTCTACAGATAATTTCCCCTTGACATAATCCAAAATCATCGCCCCCAATTTACGGCTGATTTCCACAGAAGTCAAGGGATATTTTTTATCGCCACGATGGGATTCCACTTTAAACGTACCATTTGTACGCAAAAACAACTTTGCCGCTTCAAAAATGGAATCCAAATCGGAATCCGTTTCATAGGCAAGGCTCAACGTGTGCAAACCAAAAACTTTCTTCAGGCTTTCTATTAAAATTTCTGCATCATCGCCCGCAAAATTTTTAACCAAATATCTTCCCGGTTGTTTTACCAATTCACAATCCGCAACCTGCAAGGCTCTTTGCATATTTTGCTCGAAAGCTTTTTCAAAAAAGCCTTTGTTTTTTCCTTTTAAAAACAATTCCGCGTAGCGAATAATAATTACTTTTTTCATATTTATTTTATCGCATTCTCCTTTTCAAATCTCTTCCAATTTCATTAAGAATTTCCGCGGCCACATCTATATCCGCTTCCGTTGTTTCATTGCAAAAACTAACGCGAATCACGCCGTCCGCCACCTTTTGATCGTACCCACACGCAAGCGCTATTTTGCTAAAACGAAGTTTACTATTAGACGAACAAGCAGATCCAGTCCCCACAATAAGACCTTTATCATCTGCCATTTGTTGCAAGACAGCTCCGCGCAACCCTTCCGCCGAAATCGTTAAAATATAGGGCGTGCCATCCATCGGAGACAATCGAACAAAGACTTCTTTATCCAGCTGTTCCCAAAGCTTTTCACGATACTGTAATATTCTCTGGCAGTTTTCCGACAAGCCTTTAAATTGCTCTTCTGCCGCATGCATAAACTGCATAATACCAAAAGTATTTTCCGTACCGCTGCGCCGTCCGCTTTCTTGCCCACCCCCAATAATATATGGCGGTAAAACAAGATTTTTCCTTTTAATCAAAGCACCTACGCCCTTTAAGCCACCTATTTTATGCGCACTAATGGAATACAAATCCACTTCTTTTGCCAAACGAAAAGCAATTTTTCCGTATGCCTGCACCCCGTCAACGTGAAATATTGTCCGAGGATTCTTTTGCTTGACCAATTTTGCAATCTTATTTA
>JAZQGK010000128.1:0-19484 GCA_045539975.1 Candidatus Scatosoma sp.
CGATCGGGGAAGGGAAAGTGCAAACGTACTTGCAGGCGGGTATCAACCGTTTTTCAATCGGACTACAAACGGCGATCGACGAACAGCTTGCGGACCTTGGGAGAATCCATAATGCGCAGGATTACGTGTATGCGACCAAGCTTTTAAAGGGGCAAAATTTCAGCACGGACGTTATGTTGGGGTTGAAAAACCAAACCAAAGAAGATATCGCAAAGACGATAGAGCTTGCCGTGCAATGCGGTTCGAAGCACATTTCCATGTACGCTTTGACGGTGGAAGACGGCACGCCTATCTATACCGATTATCTCAACGGGGAACTGCCCGATAGCGACGAGGTGGCGGATATGTACGATTACGGCAGAAAGCTTTTGGAAGAAAAAGGTTTCAAGCGTTACGAGGTTTCTAACTTCGCCATTCCCGGGTATGAAAGTAAGCATAACTTAAACTATTGGAAACGCGGCGAATATATCGGCGTAGGGGTTTCCGCGAGTTCTTTTATGCGCGGTAGACGATTTACCAACACTTTCGATTTGGACGAATATATGAAATGCATTATTTCCAACTTCTATCCCGCGGTAACGGGCGAAGTTGTGGAAGATAAGCAGGCAAAATTTGAATATATCATGCTTGCGTTGCGCACGGTTTACGGCGTATCCATGCAAGAATACAAGGAAAAATTCGGTTCTACGCTTGCGGAAGATTTTCCTAACGCATTGCGCGCTTCCGTGAAATATTTAGAACTCAACGGCGACGTCTTAAAAATCAAGGACGAATACCTCTACGTGCAGAACTCGGTATTGATGCCGTTTATTGAAGAGGTGGAAGAGTGAGGATTTTGATTATCCGTCACGGTGACCCCGATTATCAACACGACACACTGACGGAGAAAGGTCACCGCGAGGCAAAACTGCTTGCGGAAAAGTTGAGCAAAGAACGGATAGATTATTTTTATTCGTCGCCGCTTGGCAGAGCCAAACACACTTGCGAATACGTAGCAAAAGCCCATGGCAAAGAAAAGGAAATTGTCGTTAAGGACTGGTTGCAGGAATTTGGTATTGAATGCACCTTACCCACGGGCGAAAAGAAATATTTTTTTTGGGATATGCTGCCCGAATTTTGGACAAAAATCGACGAAATGTACGACGTCGAGGGTTGGACGGGGGTTGATTTTTTTCAATCGGCAGGCGCAAAACAAAAATACAAAGCAGTCACGGACGGATTAGATGAAGTATTAGCAACGCATGGGTACAAACGCGAGGGGCGACTGTATAAAACCGAGCAAGGCACGCACGAAACGATAGCATTTTTCTGTCACTTTGGCTTGGAAACGGTATTGCTCTCCCACCTTATGCATATTTCCCCCGTTGCGCTAGCGCATCATTTTACCGCGTTGACCTCTTCAGTGACGACGCTGTATTCTGAAGAACGCAGAAAGGGCGTTGCGGTATTCCGTTGTTGCGGTTTTGGGGACACGGGACATTTGTATGCTGGAGGCGAAGAACCCTCGTTTGCGGCTCGGTTTTGCGAGGTGTACGAGGACGATACTCGCCACGATTAAAAACACGTAAAAGGTGTATTATGGAAGGAAAAAAACATATTCAAGTAGCGGCGGCGTTGCTATTTCATCAAGGCAAAATTTTTGCGACCAAACGCGGAGCTTCTCCCTATGCGTACGTGGCGCATAAATACGAGTTCCCCGGCGGCAAGATAGAACAAGGCGAAAGCGGCGATGCAGCGGTCAAGCGCGAGCTTTTGGAAGAATTGAACATGCAGGTGAAAGTGGGTGGATTGTACGCAAGCCATACCCACGAATATCCCGATTTTATCATTACCCTTTGGCTATACGAATGCGAAATGCTTTCGGACTTTGTCTTGAAAGAGCATGAAAGCTATGCATGGATAGCGCCGGCGGACTTGAATGAAGAGGAATGGGCGCCTGCGGATGCAGATATTTTAGGCACGTTAAAGCGCGTTTTTGGAGAATGATATGAAACCTATGCAGAATAACAACATTATTTTGATTGGTATGCCCGGTTGCGGAAAGAGTACGCTGGGAATCGAGTTGGCGGAAACGATTGGCTATGGCTACATAGACAGCGACAGCGTGATTGTCGCGCGTGAAGGCAGACCGCTTAGTGAGATTATTGCCGACGTCGGCACGGAAGCTTTTTTAGATATCGAGGCGAAAATCAATACCGAGCTTTCTGCGTGCCGTTGCGTCATCGCGACGGGAGGTAGTGTCATTTACCGCGACAGCGCCATGCAAAAGTTGCGCCAAATCGGAAAAATCGTATATTTAAAACATAGTTTTGAGACGATCGCGCGTAGGCTCGGTGATTTGAAAAAACGCGGCGTAGCTTTGAAAGAAGGTTTCACGCTCAAAGATTTATACGAAGAGAGAACGCCTTTATACGAAAGCTACGCGGACGTCATTGTCGAATTGGAAAACGCCCCCGTTGCGGATTGCGTGGCTAAAATCATGAAGGCACTGGGCAAATGATAACGGCGATGAAAACGGATATAAAAACACTAAAAATAGCCGTTTATGGCGCGGGTGCAATGGGTACGGTGTTAGGCGCGCTTTTGACGAAAGGCGGATTGACTAACGTGCAACTGATAACACGCAATGAAAGCCACGTTACCGCTTTAAAGACAAAGGGCGCGACACTACGTTGCAGTGCGGAAAACAAGCAAATCAAAACCGCAGTAACCGCTCTGTTTCCGTATGAAATGCAGGGGAAATACAACGTTGTTTTTTTGATGACGAAACAGCGCGCCAATAGAGAAACTTTAACCGACTTATTGCCGTACTTGCATGAAAATTCCGTTGTTTGTACAACGCAGAACGGTTTGCCTGAAATTTCCGTGGCGGAAGTGGTCGGCAACGAGCGCACGTATGGCGCGGTCACGTCCTTTGGCGCAACTTTTATCGGCGAGGGCGAAGTGGAAATGACTTCGAAATTCGCCGCCATGACAATGGAAGTGGGCGGTTATGATAATAACGGCGAAAAAACGGCGCTGCTCACGGAAATTCTCTCTTATGCAGGCAACGCAGTGGGGAATATAGCTTTTGCGAAAGGTACGGACAACTTGGCAGGGGCGAGATGGTCAAAATTAGCTATCAATGCAGCATTTTCGGGGCTTTCCACGCTCACGGGTTTGACGTTTGGCAAGGTGGCGCAAAAGAAAAAGACGCGCAAGCTTGCGTTGGCGATTATTCGCGAATGCATCGCCGTGGCGAACGCGAACGGCGTTTCGCTTGCCAAAATGCAGGGGCACGATTTAGAGAAATTGCTGGGCGGAAATACGGCGCTGAAACGCATGACGGCGTATGTATTGTTGCCGTATGCCATGCGCAAACATAAACGTCTGCTTTCGGGAATGCTGAAAGATTTACAAAACGGTAAAAAATGCGAAATCGACTACGTTACAGGCTTGGTATGCAGGGAAGGCGCAAAGTGCGGCGTGGAAACGCCCGTTTGCAAGCAGGTGGTCGAGATGGTGCACGGCATAGAAAACGGCTTGTATGAAATCGATTACAAAAACACCGATTTTTTCGAACTCTAAACGGTTGACAATCCGTTTGCCGAATGTTAAAATAAACGAGAAAATAATAAAGAAGGTATATATTTATGGATTGGAACAAACTTGCGGACGCGCTCATCAAAGATGAGGATATAAAACCGCTTGACTATTATGAAACGCTGTACCCTGCACGTGATTTACCGCAGGGCGCGCAGGTTACCAGACTTGCTCCCAGCCCCACGGGTTTTATTCACTTGGGAAATTTATTCGTGGCGATTGCCAACGAACGGATTGCCCATCAAAGCGGCGGCTTGATGTATTTGCGTATCGAGGATACCGACTTAAAACGCAAAGTGGACGGTGCAGTTGACGCGGTTAAAAACGCGCTTCGTTATTTCGATATTCGATTCGATGAAGGCGCGGAAATCGAGGGCGCGGAAAACAAATACGGCCCTTATTATCAACGCGAACGCGCGGCGTTGTATCACGCTTATGCAAAGGAACTTATCAAACGCGGCCTCGCCTATCCTTGTTTCTGCACGGAAGAATCGTTGACGGCTCTTCGTGAAAAGCAAACGGAAGAAAAGAAGATTACGGGTTATTACGGCGAATACGCAGTTTGCCGCAATTTAACCGAAGAGGAAATTTACGCAAACTTAGCGGCAGGCAAACCCTACGTTATCCGTTTGCGCTCGCAGGGGAATGCGGAAAATAAAATCACTTTCCGTGATGAAATCAAGGGGGATATCACCGTAACCGAGAATGACCAAGACGTCGTTATTTTGAAATCGGACGGCATTCCCACTTACCATTTCGCGCACGCCATTGACGACCATTTCATGCGTACGACGCTCGTTATTCGTGGCGAAGAATGGCTTGCGTCCTTGCCTATCCATATCGAGCTTTTCAACGTGCTCGGTTTCCGCCGTCCCAAATACGGTCATAACTGTTCGTTGCAGAAGATAGACGGGGACACGAGAAGAAAACTTTCCAAGAGAAAAGACCCCGAACTTTCCTTGGAATTCTATCGTCAAGAAGGTTACTATTCCCGCGCGGTAAAAGTGTACATGCTGACGTTGCTCAACTCTAACTTTGAAGAATGGTACATGAAGAACCCCGACAAGCCTTTGGAAGAATTCAAATTTACCATTGGAAAAATGGGCAAGAGCGGTACGCTGTTCGATTTGGATAAACTCAACGATATCAGCAAGAACGAACTCGCCAAACTGTCCGAAACGGAAATGTACGATTTGCTTTACGATTGGGCAAACGAGTTTGGTACGGAAACGCAAAAGAGCTATTTTGCAGACAAGGAGTATATGTTAAAAGTCCTTACCCTCTGCATGGGTATCGGCGGTAAGAAACGCCGCAAAGACTTCACGACGGCAAAGCAAGCGATGGAATTTATCGCCTATTTCTTCGATGCCTCGTTTGCACCAGTATACGAATACCGTTTTGATAACGGCGTTGTGAAAACGGTGTTGGAAGGGTTTAAAGCGGTATACGATTACGCAGACGATTGTTCGGCATGGTTCGACAAAGTAAAAGCGGTGGCGGCGGCAAACGGTTTTGCAACGGATATGAAAGCGTACAAAGCAGACCCTATGGCGTATCCCGGCAACGTTTCGGACGTAGCGGAGATGTTGCGTATTGCAACGACAGGGCTTGCGAACACGCCTGATCTTTGGACGATTATGCAAATTCTTGGCAAAGACCGCACGATTTCGCGTTTGGATAAGGCAATTTCGGCTCTTTGACAGGTCAAAATTTGTCCCCAAAAAATAAAAAGACAGAAAAACACTCAATTTCGCGATAGGTCGAGTTTTTTCTGTAACGGCGCAAAAAAATTGTGGGGAAATATTGACAAAAACGGATAAATATGGTATAATTTTATTTGTATTTCTTTGTAAAATCTCACCTGCCGTTCATGCACATGAAAAAAGGAAAAAAAGAGCAGACTAAACGGTGGGGGAAAGCAAAAAAGAGGTTGATCATGACGGAAGATATTATCAAATCGATCACAGCGGCGGAAGAGACGGCAACGCAGCTCAAACGCGAAGCCCAAGAAAAGGCCGCCAAAATCGTATCCGAGGCAGAGGACACCGCGCGCGGAATGGAAAATTCCGCGGAAGAAACGTGCAAAGCATACGTGTCAGCGCAGGTAAAGCAAGCCCAAGAGGATGCGGAAAAAGAATACGAGGCAGCGATGCTTGTCGCGGAGAAAAACGCGCAGGCATATTGCGAAACCGCATTGGCAAATGCGGGGGATTCCGTCGGAAACATAGTAGGGAGGATTCTCGGTGGCAATCGTTAAAATGCGAAAACTAAATCTAATTGCCATGTCGTACGACAAGGACAGAATCCTAAACGCTCTGCATAGGACGAACGCGGCGGAAGTTACGTTGCACCCTGATGCGGAGGGGACGATGCCCCTTTTGTTCACCGATGAGAAATTGCAAGATTATCTCACGTCGGTGGAAACGGCGTTGCAAATTTTAACGGATGCGGTTGCGGTGCGCATGACGGCGAAAGCGGAAGTTTTAAAAGACGGGTTCGACGTGACGTATTCCGAATTTCTTTCCATGCAGGAGAAAAAGTCGGAGGCGAATGCGCTTGTTGAAAAGATAAACGCGCTGACGGACGAAAAGAACCGCTTGAAAGCGGAGCTGGTTAAATTTGCCAAACAAAAGGAAACGGCAAAAACTTATGCGTTTTTAACGACTCCTTTCGATGCTTACCGCGATACGGCGCATACGCGTATTCGTTTGGGCGTTGTGTTGACTGCCAACCGCGAGCCTTTGGTGCAAGATTTAGCGCAAGTGGAGCTTTGTACGGTTGACGTTTTACGCGAGGATGAAAACGGGGCGGTTTTATGCATCGCAGCACACAAGAGCGTAACAAGTGAAACGGACGGGATTTTATCGGCGAGGGCTTTTGTTGATTGTCCGTATACGGGCGATAAGACGGGCGCGCAAACGTATCAAGAAGTTTGCGAGGCGGAAAAAGAGCTTGTGCTTGCAATGGAGAGCAATGCCGACGAATTGCTTGCGTTAAAAGATGGGATACAGCTTTTGAAAGTGTATAGCGAGTATCTTGCCTTCACTTTGGAAAAGGAAATGACGGACGATAAACTCCGCTCGACGCACACGACGTTTTTGTTGGAAGCATACGTTCCTGCACCTGCGGAAGAAGCTGTCAAAACTGAATTACAAAATGAAACGGGTGCGGTATTTATGGAATTTTCCGATCCAACGGAAGAGGAAACACCGCCCACGCTGTTGCAAAATAACGGAGTTGTTTCTAACTTCGAGGGCATTACGAACACCTATTCCGTTCCGCATTACCGCGAATTTGATCCCAACGCCGTGATGGCATTCTTTTATAGCTTGTTTATGGGTTTCATTATCGGTGACACAGGGTACGGTTTGCTGATGCTTATCGTCGGCGGTTACCTTTGGTGGAAGAACAGAGCAAGACCTACGGGCATGTCGCGGCTAGCAGGCGCATTTTCAATCGGCGGCATCTTCGCCATTCTTTGGGGGGCGCTGTTCAATTCCTTCTTCGGTTTTATGCTGTTGCCGATAACGGTTATGCCTAGCGCGCAATCGGATATGTGGCATATTGCAGGAATAGCAGTTCCTGCCGTGCTTGTCATCGCGATGCTTATCGGCGTTGTGCAGCTGTTTGTGGGGTATGTCTGCAAAGCAGTCCAAAATTGGAGAAGAGGCGCGTTTTGGGACGGCGTTTTCGACGGCGTCGTATGGGCGATCTTCTCGGTTGGCGTCATTCTTGCCATTTTAGGCTTTGTGGAAGAAGCAAACGTAGCGTTTTTGTTGCCCATCGGCGGTATCATGGCAGGAGCAACGCTTGTTATTGCCATTCTCACGGCAGGCAGAAAAGAGAAATTCTTTGGCAAGTTTACAAAAGGTTTTGGTGCGGCGTACGGCATTATCAATTACGCGTCGGACATTCTCAGTTATGCCAGATTGTACGGTTTGATGCTTTCCGGTGCGGTCATTGCAACGATTATCAAAGATTACAGCGTACAGTTTATCACAAGCGGCAACGTGCTGTTTATCATTTTAGCAATCGTGCTGTTTGTTGTCGGTAACGCGTTTAACCTTGTCATCAGCTTGCTGGGCGCATATATCCACGACGCAAGATTGCAATACGTTGAATTTTACGGCAGATTCTACGAAGGCGACGGCGAGTTGTTTAAACCGCTCGGCAGTCAGTACAAATACGTGCATCTCGTTCATGATAAACAAGAGGCAGTCAATAGTAAATAAACGGGTTTCCGTTTTAAATAACAAATAAAAAAAGAAAAACAAAAATCGGAGGATTTTTATATGAATGGTTATTCGATCGCTATGATCAGTGTCGCACTTTGCGTGTTGCTTTGCGGCATCGGTTCGTGTATGGGGCTTTCCAAAACGAGTGCCGCAGCAGCAGGCGTTTTGGGTGAAGAACCGAAGAAATTCGGTAAGGTAATGGTACTTGTATTGCTTCCTGCAACGCAGGGTATTTACGGGTTTATTATCGGTATTATTGCGTCCGGTTCGGTTGGCCCCGACCTCTCTCTTGCACAGGGGTGGGCGATGCTTGGCGCGGTACTTCCCATGGCGATTTCCGGTTTATTTTCCGGTTGTTATCAAGGAAAAGCGGCGGCAAACTGTATCTACGCAGTCGGCAAGCAGGAATCTCTTTCCGGTAAACTGATCGTGTATCCCGGTATGATCGAATTCTATGCAATTCTGGGTCTCATCATCTCGATTATGCTCGTAGGTGCGATTTAAGGCGCAAGAATTATGGGAACACAAAACGTAGTAGAACGGATACTTTCTGACGCACGCAACGAGGCGCGCTCAATTATGGAAGAAGCAGAAAATAAGGCGGCAAAGACGCTTGCCGACGCTTCTTTGCGCGCTGAAAAACTTCGCGGACAAGCGGAGCGGGACGTTGCTAAAAAACGGGAAAGTATTTTGGAAAAACGTGCTGCAGACGCTCGGTTGGACAGCGCAAAACATCTATTGAAAGAAAAGCGCAAGGTCATGGACGCGATTTACGATGAAGCGCTCAGCCGCCTTTTAGAACTGTCCAAGGAAGAGAGTTTGCGGTTGGTTTCTAACCTATTAGAAAGCTATGCCGAGGAAGGCGACGAGGTATATTTTGCCAACAATTTCCGCTACGTTGCGGATGCGCAAGTCTTGCCCGTTATCGCGGAGAAAAAGCTCGTGCTGGCTTCGGAAACTTTGGTGATGGACGGCGGTATTCGATTAAAAGGCAAAGTAGCTGATAAGGACCTTTCCTTTGGCGCGCTTTTGGCGGCGGACCGCGAGCAGCATCAAGCAGAACTGGCAAAACGAATATTTAAATAATCAACGGAAAATAATATGCCCAATTTAGATATGACGTACACAAACGGCGTAATTGCGGCGCGCGAAAAATATCTGTTAAAGGATAAAATTATGCGCCTTTGCGAATTAAGCGCAGAGGATGCATTCCGATTCCTTATAGAGAGTGGTTTCGGCGGCGTGGAAAATGCCACCAACGTGCACGAATACGAAAATTTAATAGCGGCAGAAGAACGCGCGTTGGACGCCTTCATCAAGGAATACGCCCCCTCGGAGGCAGAGCGTATCTTTTTGCTTGCGCCGCGCGATTTTCACAATGCAAAAGCGCTTGTCAAAGCAAGCTATTTACACGTAGACGCATCGTATATGCTCGCACCGCAAGGTTTTATTTCCATCGAGCAGTTGACGCAAGCGATTGAAAACGGAAAGTTTGAATCGTTAAAGGGAAAAAACGCCGTGCTTGCCGAAACTTGCAAGGCGGCTTGGGCGTCCTTGGAGGAAAATCCCTCGGGCGCAAAAGTCGGTGAAATTTTTGAAAAAGCGCTGTATAGCTATCTTTCCGCGCAGACAAAAAAGAACGCCGTTTTAAAAAAGCTTTTGGCGGCAAAAGTGGACATGACGAATATTTTGACGGCTTTTCGCTGCGGTGAAAAAACGCTCGCCAAAGAGAAATATCTGCCTGGCGGTGGTTTGTCTTGCGAACAGTTGAACGTGTTGTTTGCGGAAGATAACGAAAAAATTCGCCGTGCATTTTCTGGTACGGCATACGTAGATTTTATAAAACTGTGTTTAGAGGGGAAAGAAAGGGGCGAACCGATGATAGCAGCGGAAAAATACGCCGATGGCTATGAAACGGAATTTTTCGCAAAGCGCAAATTTGATTTGATAAAAAGCGAACCCTTTTTATACTACGTATATCGTCGCAGAACGGAAAATGCAAACGTCCGCATCGTGTTTGCTTGCCTTTTGGCTGGGCAGAGCGAGCAAGAAATTAAAAAACGCTTGCGAGCATTTTAACGGAGGTGCTATATGATCGGTAAAATGGCAATCATAGGTGGCGGCGACGGTATTATGGTCTTTAAAGCGGCAGGGGTAGCAACATTTCCTGCCGAGGACGAGAAAAAGGCAAAAGAAACTTTGCGAAAAATCGCCAAAGAGTATCAAATCATCTTTTTGACGGAGGATTTGGCAAGACCGCTCAAAGACTTTTTAAAACGCTTTGACGAAGAGCCTTATCCCGTAGTCGTCAGTATTCCTTCGGGGAATAGCGAAGGCTATGGCATGGAAGTATTGAAAGACGCGATGGACCGTGCGCTTGGGGTAGATATTTTATTCCACAAGGATTAAGGAACTTAGGTATAACGGCAGAAAACAAAGAAATTCCCGCCTGAAAAGGCGATGCAACCGATTGCATAAAGAGAGGATAAATACATGGTAGGTAAGACAGTAAAAATTTCCGGACCTTTGATTATAGCAGAGGGCATGGCAGACGCGAAATTATACGACGTTGTACGCGTTTCCGATAAGGGCTTGATTGGCGAAATCATCGAACTTCGCGGCGACAAAGCCTCTATTCAGGTATACGAAGAAACCTCGGGATTGCGCCCGGGTGAAGAAGTGTATTCGACGGGCGAGCCGCTTTCGGCGGAGCTTGCGCCTGGCCTTATTGCAGGTATTTTTGACGGGATACAACGTCCTTTAACCACGCTGTATTTCAAGTACGGCGACCGCATTTCGCGCGGCGTATCCGTCAACAATCTTGACCGAGAAAAGAAATGGACGTTCATTCCCAAGGCAAAGGTGGGCGATACGGTACAGGAAGGCGATATTTTAGGTATCGTCAACGAAACGGAAATCGTAGAACACAGAATCCTCGTTCCGCGCGGTGTAAACGGCGTGGTGAAACAGATTACCGAGGGCGATTATACGATTGAAGAAACGGTTGCCGTTGTAGAGCTCGCTTCCGGGGAAAAGAAACCCGTTTGCATGTTGCAAAAATGGCCGGTTCGAAAAGGTAGACCGTACAAAGAAAAGATGTCCCCCGACAAACCCATGGTAACGGGTCAGCGTGTTATCGACACGTTGTTCCCGATTGCAAAAGGCGGCGTTGCGGCAGTACCCGGACCTTTCGGCAGCGGTAAAACGGTCGTGCAGCACCAGCTTGCAAAATGGGCGGACGCGGATATTATCGTGTACGTTGGTTGCGGCGAACGCGGCAACGAAATGACGGACGTTCTCAATGAATTCCCTGAATTAAAAGACCCGAAAACGGGCGAACCTTTGATGAAGAGAACGGTATTGATTGCCAACACTTCCGACATGCCCGTAGCGGCGCGTGAAGCGTCCATCTATACGGGTATCACCATTGCGGAATATTTCCGTGATATGGGTTATAACGTAGCGATTATGGCAGACTCTACTTCCCGTTGGGCAGAAGCTTTGCGTGAAATGAGCGGCCGCTTAGAAGAAATGCCCGGTGATGAAGGGTATCCTGCGTATTTGGCTTCCCGCCTTGCGGAATTCTACGAAAGAGCAGGTATTGTGAAATTGTTGGGCTCGACCGAGCGCATCGGTTCGGTTTCTGCTATCGGTGCGGTATCTCCCCCGGGGGGCGACTTGAGTGAACCGGTCGCACAGGCAACTTTGCGTATCGTCAAAGTATTCTGGGGGCTTTCCTCGTCCTTGGCGTACAAGCGTCATTTCCCTGCAATCGACTGGTTGATTAGTTACTCGTTGTATGCGGATAAAATGAAGGGCTGGTACGATGAAACGATTGGCGCGGATTACTTTAAATACAGACAATTTGTGATGACGATTTTGCAAGAGGAAGCGGCGTTGGATGAAATCGTACGCTTGGTTGGTATGGACGCCCTTTCCTCGAAAGACCGTCTTACCATGGAAACGGCAAAGATTGTCCGTGAAGACTATTTACACCAAAATGCTTTCCACGAAGTAGATACTTTCACTTCCATGCAAAAGCAGTTCTTGATGTTGAAACTCATTTATGAATTTAACCGTCTTGCATACGAAGCGGTCGAAGCGTATGCAGATTTGGACGAAATTTTGGCTTGTTCTTGCAAAGAAATGATTGGTAGAGCCAAATATATTCCCGAAACGGAAATGGAAAAGTTCGACGAAATATTCAAAACGATGCATACGGAATTAAAAGCGTTTGCGCAAGGAGGAAGCGACGATGTTTAAGGAATATAAAACCATTCGCGAAGTCGTTGGGCCTCTGATGGTCGTAGAGGGTGTTGAGGGCGTTGCGTATAACGAGCTGGTCGAAATTGTCAATTCCAACGGCGAAATCCGCTTGGGCAAAGTTTTGGAAATCAATCGCGACAAAGCGGTTGTGCAGCTTTTTGAAAATTCGCAAGGCTTGCAAATTTCGGGCGCAAGAGCAAGATTTTTGGGTCACAGCCAAGAACTTGCCGTATCCGAAGATATGCTTGGTCGCGTATTCGACGGTATGGGCAATCCCCGTGACGGCGGCGCGCCCATTATCCCTGAAAAGAAGATGGACATCAATGGCGAGCCTATCAATCCGGCTGCGCGCGATTATCCCAACGAATTTATTCAGACGGGTATTTCGGCAATCGATGGGCTGAACACGCTTGTTAGAGGTCAGAAATTGCCGGTGTTTTCCATGAGCGGTTTGCCGCATGCAGAACTTGCCGCACAAATTGCGCGTCAGGCAAAGGTGCGCAGCGGCGATTGTAAGTTTGCGGTTGTTTTCGCGGCAATCGGTATCACGTTTGAAGAAGCGCAGTATTTCGTGGACGACTTCAAACGCACGGGCGCAATCGAAAGGACGGTGCTTTTCACCAACCTTGCAAACGACCCTGCGGTAGAACGTATCGCAACGCCGCGTATGGCATTGACTTGCGCAGAATATTTGGCTTTTGAAAAAGGCATGCACGTGTTGGTTATCTTGACGGATATCACCAACTACGCCGAAGCCCTTCGAGAAGTTTCCGCAGCACGTCGAGAAGTTCCCGGCCGCCGCGGTTATCCCGGTTACTTGTACACCGACCTTGCAAGCATGTATGAAAGAGCAGGCCGTATTCGTGGTAAAGAGGGTTCGATAACGCAAATCCCCATTTTGACGATGCCGGAAGACGATAAAACACACCCGATTCCCGACCTTACCGGGTATATCACGGAAGGGCAGATTATCCTTTCTCGTGACTTGTATAAAAAAGGCATCAATCCGCCTATCGACGTTTTGCCGTCGCTGTCCCGTTTGAAGGATAAAGGTATCGGCAAACAAAAAACACGTGAGGACCACGCCGATACCATGAACCAGCTCTTTGCGGCGTATGCACGCGGTAAAGAAAGCAAAGAACTGTCTGCAATTTTGGGTGAGGCGGCGCTTTCCGACGTAGACAAACTGTATGCAAAATTTGCCGAAGCCTTTGAAAAAGAATACGTAAACCAGGGCTTTGAAAAGGATAGAACGATTGAAGAAACGCTTAACGTGGGCTGGGAACTGTTAAAAATTCTCCCCAAGAGCGAGTTAAAGCGTATCCGCGAAGAGTATATTGAAAAATATTTGAAGGATTAATAGAAATCTATGGCAAGGCTGAACGTAAATCCTACCCGTATGGAGCTGAAAAAGTTAAAAGCTCGTCTTTCGACGGCTGTACGGGGACATAAACTGCTGAAAGATAAGTCGGATGAAATGATACGTCGTTTCACCATTCTTTTGCGTGACACAAAAACGTTGCGCGAGGGGGTAGAAGCCGAGCTTTCCGAGGTATTAAAGCAGTTTTCCGTAGCTAGGTCGCTAACGCCCGCATTTGCAGCAGAAACGGCGTTTTCCATGCCGTCCGTTGCCGTGAAAGCGGATTGTGAAACGGAGAGTATTATGGGTGTAGACGTTCCCAAGGTAGAAATTGTCAGCGAAAAGCGTTCAGACGGTTTGCCGTATGCGTATTCGGAAATCACGGGCGAGGCGGATTACTCAGTGCAAAAAGCCTCTGACTTATTGCCGAAGATGGTTGCTTTGGCACAGTCCGAAAAAGCCGTTCGCATGCTTGCGGAAGAAATTGAAAGAAACAAAAGACGTGTAAACGCGTTGGAATACGTCATGATTCCCCAGTTAGAAGAAACCATCAAATATATCAAGGATAAGTTGGACGAAAACGAGCGCGCAGCCGTCGTTCGTCTCATGAAAGTAAAAAGCAAAGCGTAAAAGACGCAAGAGAAAAGCCCCTTGGAAAAATCCAAGGGGCTTTTCTTATAAACAAAATGTTATTTATCGCCTTTTTTCTGTCCGTCAGAGCTTGCAAGGGTGAAAGTAAACTCCGCTTTGGGATTGACTTCGCGCACCGCTTTCACGAAATTATCGTTTTGATTAGGGTCAAGGGATAATACGAGGTAGGGTTCGCCCAAATAGACGCTCAACTTTGCCGTATCGGAATCCAACACCAAAGACGAAATATCTTTTATGGGATACTTGTTTTTAATAAAACCGAACTGTACGATGAAAAATTGACTATTGATTACGTATTGCGATTTTATCAATAGACTAATCACTACGATAATACAGAATAAACTGATAACGATAATCAAGGGGGATTTTAAATAATCTGCAAATTCATGTAAACCAAATGTCACAATGCGGAAGATGCTAATCCCAATCCCGGCAAGGCACAGCAGAATCACCCCGATAGCCAACAGAATCATTAGCGGAGTGAACTTATAAGGGAAATGCTTTTCAATTTTAGATTGCTTTTCGTGTTTCATAATTTCATTATAGCATAGCAACCGCAAAAAAGCAACTTGATTTTCTGTGCATAGCAGAACTAAAAAAATGATTTTTGTCGAAAAACACGCGGCCTTGTGCTTGCAAAAGACAAACGAAAAGAGTATAATTAATATATTATGAAAGAAAGAGTACAAGAAACAGAAGCGGCGGTAGCCGAACGAGAGAGAAAACAGTTTATAAAAATGACGCAGACGCCCATACCGAAGCTCATCATCGGCTTGGGGATACCTACCATGCTTAGTATGATGGTTACTTCCCTTTATAACCTTGCGGACACGGCGTTTGTATCCACCCTTGGCGACCCGGCGATTGCGGCGGTTAGCAACCTGCTTGCCTTGATGTCTATTATACAGGCGATTGGCTTTACGTACGGTATGGGCAGCGGTGCTATCGTATCTCGATTGCTTGGGAAGAGGGATAGAGAGGGGGCGGACAAAGTGGCGTCTTCAGCGTTTGCGATTGCGCTTGTCAGTGGACTCTTGATTACCGTTTTCGGGCTTATTTTTATGACGCCCTTGATTAAATTGCTAAGTTCTAATGATAATCCATTGACGCTTGTCTATTCCAAACAATACGCGCTGTACGTTTTGCTGTCTGCGCCGATTATGTGTATGTCGTTTGTTATGAACAACGTTTTGCGAGCGGAGGGGAAGGCAGTCCTTTCGATGATAGGCCTTGTTGCTGGTGCGGTTATCAACGTGGCGTTTGACCCAATTTTGATTTTTGGTTTCGGCATGGGGGTAAGAGGCGCAGCGATTGCAACGTTTGCAAGCCAAGTAATCAGTTTCTTTGTTTTACTGTTTATGTTTTTATCGAATAGAACGGTCGTTCGGTTACGCTTGCGTGCGGTGTCCGTGAAACTTCGTGTGTATGGCGATATCATTGCAACAGGGTTCCCTTCCTTTTGCAGACAGATTTTGGCGAGCCTTTGTACCGTATTCCTTAATCGTGCGGCATTCACGTATGGGGAACTGGCGTACGGCAAAGGATTGGGTGGTGACGCAGCTCAATCCGCGCTCGGCGTCGTGCAAAAAATGTTCATGCTGGCATTTTCCGTTTCCTTGGGCATTGGGCAGGGCTACCAACCTGTTTTAGGGTATAATTACAGTGCGAAACGCTTTGACAGAGTCCGCTCGGCGTACCTTTTTACGCTAGCGTTTTCTACCGGACTTATGGTTGCGTTTGCGGTGCTTTGCGGCTGTTTTGCTCCGTTGATTATGAAGCTTTTCTCGCTTTCTACGGCGGCAATCGAGATCGGTACGCTGACGCTTATTTTTCAATGTTGCGCCATGCCTCTATTGCCCGTCAATTTCATGGCAGGGCTCACTTATCAAGTAGTCGGAAACAAAGCCCTTGCGGCTTTATTATCGGTGTCGCGGCAAGGCCTTTTCTATATCCCAGCCGTGCTGATTTTGCCCAAGCTTTTCAACTTGCTCGGCGTACAATGTTGTCAAGCTGTTTCGGATGTATTTGCGTTCTTGTTTGCGTTGCCTTTCACGTTTATTTTCTTTAAAACCTTGAAAATAAAACAAGCCGAAGCGGATGAGGACAATAACTTGGCAAAGGAAAAAGACGAACCGATAACTATGGAATAATAAAAACTCTCTCAATCGAGAGAGTTTTTTTCATATACGGCAATTTCAAAAGGGTGAAAACTGTCGGAGAAAGGGATTGCGTCTGCATAGTTATTCAAAATTCTTTGAAACTTTTCTTGGGGGTGAAAGGGCAAAGGGATTTTCTTTTGCTTTTCAAAATTACAGATAACGAAGATTTCTTGCTGATGATAAGTCCTCTTAAAGACAAATTGCCCATTCTCTTTTGTTAAATCTGCGAAATCTCCCAAGCGAAGACAATCGCTTTTTTTTCGCAAAGCTAACAATTTTTTATAAAAAGCAAAGACGGACTTTTCTGCAACCATATCCGTTTCTAAATTCACCGTTTCCCCGTCAGAATGCAAGGTAATCCAAGGTTTAACGGTGGAAAAGCCAAAATAATCGCTACGCACGCCGTTCCAAGCGAACGGTCTGCGTGTGTTATCGCGACTCCCCACGTTAATTTCGGAAACAAGCTCCATTTCAGACCTGCGCCTCTTTTCCTTATTATAATATTGTATCGTTTCCACCTCGCTAAAATCGTCTATTCGCCCATAATGCGGATTGATAGCGCCATATTCTTGCGTTTGGTATATAAAGGGAATGCCTCGCAATAGAAAAAACATGCTCGCCAAAGCCGTCGCCACCTCGTAACGATGCGTTTTTGCGTATTCCGTCCGCGAGAGGAAATAGGCGTTGTCGTGGTTATCGGTAAAAAGCGTGTATAAAAGGTTATGAGCGGCGGAAAATCGTTGCCATTTCACAAGAATATCCCGTAATTCGTCAAAGGAAAGGGGAGAGGGGCGGTATTTATTTTTGCGCCCAAGGTTAATGTGGTCAAATTGAAAAACCGTTGTCAGCTCATGTCGATTCGGGCCGCAAATTTTGCAAATATCCTCTTCTTTGGATTGACATTCCCCGACGAGAAAAAGATGCTCTGTTTCTTGTCTACCGAATAATTCTTGAAGATACTCATGTAATTTAGGCCCGTTATACATTTTATCGGTGGCAAAATCCTTGGCGATAAAATCCAGCACGTCACAGCGAAACCCGTCAACGCCCAACTTTACCCAATAATCGACAATGTCGCGGCATTCCTTTCTAACTTGCGGGTTTTCCCAGTTCAAATCGGGCTGCTGTACGGCAAAGGAATGCAAGTAATACTCTTTTGTAGCCTTATTGTACTCCCACGCGTCGCCGCCAAACACACTTTGCCAAGTGTTGGGTGGCGTTTCACGCCAGATATAATAATCGTGGTAGGAGTTATCGCGAGATTTTTTAGCTTCTTGAAACCAAGGATGCAGAAAGGACGTGTGATTAAACACTAAGTCCATAATTATTTTAATTCCGCGTTTTTTCGTTTCCGCGCGCAACCGTTTCCAATCCTCTAAAGTGCCGAATTCGTCCATAATATCGCGGTAATTAGAAACGTCGTAACCGTTGTCGTAGTTGGGGCTTTTATAGCATGGGCAAAGCCAAATTGCATTGATGCCGAGCTCGACCAAATAATCAAGTTTTGCGATAACGCCGTTAAGGTCGCCGATGCCGTCGCCGTTAGAATCGTAAAAGCTGCGCGGATAAATTTGATAGACTACCCAATTTAAAAATTGTTCACGTTTCTTGTTCATATATGGGCAGTATGCGCAATTTTATAAAAAATAGCACAAAAAAATTCCCATCGCAAAGATGGGAATTTTAGTTTTAATTAACCGACGATAAGGTTGACTAAACGACCTTTGACAATGATGCATTTGCGAATGGTCTTGCCGGCGATTTGAGCCGCAATATCAGGGTTTGCACATACGAAGTCCTGGATTTCCGCTTCGGATAAACCTTCCGAAATCATCATTTTTGCCTTGATTTTGCTATTGATTTGTACCGCGTATTCTACTTCGTCTTTGACAAGCGCCGTTTCATCTACGAGGGGATAGGTTTCTTCGAAGACGGAAGTTTTATGTCCGCAAGCTTCCCACAATTCTTCTGCGAAATGAGGCGCAAACGGTGCGATCATGCGTACGAGATCTTCCGCGCAAGCCTTATAGAACGTAACGTTCTTGTTTTCAACGTCCGTTTCATACTTTTGCATAGCGTTGACGTATTCCATCAAACGGGCAAGCGAAGTGTTGAACGAGAAGAGTTCGACGTCGCGGGTAATATTTTTAATCGCGAAATGTTTTGCGTAGTTGAGTGCTTTTTCATCTTTACCCATTTCCGCATTTTCGCTGGGTTGCAATTCAAGAGCCTTTCGAACGATGCGTTCTACACGGTCGGCAAATTTCGCAATGGATTTGATGCCGTCGTCGTTCCAAGGTCCGCCTTCGGTATAGCTGAAGCCAAACATCAAATACAAACGGAACATGTCCGAACCGTATTCATCTACGTAAACGTCAGGGGAAACGACGTTGCCGTGCGATTTAGACATGCGATTGCCGTCGGGCCCAAGAATAATCCCTTGATGCACAAGGCGTTTGAAGGGTTCGTCGAAATTAACGTATCCCATATCACGTAAAGCTTTGGTGATAAAGCGCGCGTACAAAAGGTGCATACAAGCGTGTTCGCTACCGCCAACGTAAACGTCTACGGGGAGCATCTTGTTTGCGATCTCAGAAGTAAACGGTTGTTTATCGTTGTGTGCTTCGGGATAACGCAAATAGTACCAGCTCGAACATACGAAGGTATCCAAGGTGTCGGGGTCGCGCGTTGCCTTGCCACCGCACTGAGGACAAGAACAATTCATGAAGCCCTTATGGGATGCAAGGGGAGATTTCCCCGTGGGACGGAATTCAACGTCATAGGGGAGCTTTACCGGCAAATCCTTTTCCGCAACAGGCACGGTGCCGCACTTTTGGCAGTAGACCATAGGAATGGGAGCGCCCCAATATCTTTGACGGGAAACGGACCAATCGCGGAGTCTGTAATTTACCTTTCTGCCGCCTTTGCCGATTTTAGAGAGGTGTACGGCGATAGAATCGCGTGCGTCGTCACCGGACAAACCGTCGAAAATACCGCTGTTGACGAGGATACCGTCTTCGCAGTAAGGCAGAAGAGTTTCACCGCCGACTTTTTGAATAACTTGGGTAATGGGTAAACCGTATTTGGTTGCAAACGCGTAATCGCGTTCGTCGTGAGCGGCAACCGCCATAACCGCGCCCGTGCCATAGGAATACAAAACGTAGTCCGCAAGATAGATGAAGTCGGAGGCCAAGCGGTCTTAGGAAGACAAGTCCAAACAGCAACTCCTTG
>JAZQGK010000129.1:0-19693 GCA_045539975.1 Candidatus Scatosoma sp.
GTTTCCTCCGCCGAATACCGTACGTTGGAGAAAAACAGCAACACAATCGACGCGTACCCCGTCACAATAATCAAAAATACGGGCAATACCGCTCGGTGAAAAGCAAGGGAAATCAGCAGTAAAATCGTGGAAAATAAAAACTCTTTCCATTGAAATTTCAGCGCGAACCCCAGCGTGATTTTCCGCGAGGATTTAGGCGTGACGATAAACCGAGCTTTCTTGCCGAAAATCCCCAACGTTGCGGACACCAACGAAGTGGTGAGCATCGACCCGTACAGCATGATAACGGAAAACGTGTACACCAAAGTGCGCAAAAAGTTTAATCGGAACGTCCACGTGATAAAATCGTTTAACATGGGCGAGAAGAAGAAAATGACGGTAGGAATCAGCATCCACGGCGCGTAGACTCTGCCTAAATCCACCCCTAAAACGGGCGCAATCGTTAAATTTGCGAAGATGAAAAAGGCAAAAATCGCCGTGAGGGGCAAATTATACGTAAACAGCGCGATGTCCATTTTTTCAAACCAATGCATTTTCGAACGCATGATTTTGCCCGTGTATCTTTTAATGAATTCCAAATTCCCCTGCGTCCATTTCGAGTGCCGTTTTTTAAATGCCACGTAGTCGATGGGGTATTCTTCTCTGCACACGATGTTCGGGGCAAACGCAACAAACTCGCCCGTGTTTCGAGCCTCGATACTCAAACACAAATCCTCGGCAACCAACGGCGGAAAACCGCCCGCCTTTTCGTACGTTTCGCGCTTTATCATCGCGCCGTGGCCGAGCATTGTAGAAAAACCGTAAAAATGTTTCATCGTTTGATAGGTGGGCCAGTGCGAGTTGACGCCCACGTGAAAAAGCTTCATGAAAAAGTTACGGTTTCGGTCCGAAACGTGGTTGGCTTGCACGATACCGACGTTGTCGTAGGCGTAAAAATATTTCAAGCTTTCTTGCAGATAATCGGGCGGTAAAATCTCGTCCGAGTCCAAAATAACGTAATATTGATACCCTTTGGCTTTGCATTCCGCCGATTGAAAATAATGATTGATATTGCCTGCTTTAAAGCCCTCTCTATCCTTTCGCCGAACCACTTTTATCCCGTTTCGCAACGCAAAATCGTTGATGCGTTCCTTGTATTCCGCGGACGTGGAATCGTCCAAAATCACCACGTCAAAATGCGGATACGTCTGGCGCATGCTTTCCGCCAAACTGCGTTCGTCAAAGTCGTTGCAGGTGCAATATGCCAACAAAATTTTGTCCTTTGCGCCCGAAACGTCTGTATCGATGACTTCGTAATAACGCCGATACAGCTTGTTCCGAAAAGCATAATACCAGATGACGTAGAGAAAATCCTTCACGCCGTTCAGCCAGAAATAGGATATAAAAATCCCGTTAAAGACTAGCAAAATCCGCGCCCCGATTGCCATTGCCGTGGAAATGCGCCTGCCTTGCAGAAAGGGCACGTTGGCGATTTTGGGTATGAAATAAACCCACAGAAAAACAGTCAAAGCCGTCCAAAGCAGTAACATTGTAATATATAACGCGGAGCTTTTTTGCATAGCGCCGCGCGGTTTTTGAAGCATTTCTTCCTTTTTCATGACTTTTCTCCCTGCCTTAAAGCTCTTTTGCTTTTATTTTGGGTATTTTTCCGACCTTTCATTCCTCTCCGCGCAATAAAAAAACACCCCAAAGCCTTTTTTGCTTTGGGGCGACTTCATTTTTAATATTATAAATTATTTCTTGCCTTAATATCCCTTATTTCCGTCGAAACACGCAAATAATGAATGTCCTCGGCAAGCTGTAAACTGCCGACGTTTGTTTTTTGTTGCAACTCTTGGTTTGCCGCCACGCTGCTTGCCAAATTTTTTACCTTATTACTTAAAGCCGCGATTTGCGCTTGATTTTGTTGATGCATCAAATCCAACTGTTGCGACAGCATCACAAAATTTTGCGCCATACTGGTCTGTAATTGTGTAAATGCTTGGGTTATTGTACCGCAAATCTGCCGACTTGCATTATTAACAGCACGCACAATATCCTCTGTTTGGCGTTGTCTATCGACCTGTTGCAGAGCCTCTTTCATATTATCCGCACGCCCGGTGGAAAAATAATGTATCAATAAATCCACGTTTCCCCAATCCACGACTTGTAAAAAATCAGAAAATTGCTCTTCCAAAGCTTTAAATAATGCAACGGAATCCCGCACCGATTCCACCATATTTTGTTCAATCGGGACTAACTCTGCTTGTAATTTATCCGAAAGTTGATGTGCTTGCGAAACTGCATTTTGATGTGCTATCTCTAAACGATGAACCTCACCTTCCAGCATTTTGATAACGGCTGGTGCGCGCAATTTGCGCGCTTTAAGGTCCACCAACTCTCCTATTAACTCAAAACCACCAACTATCGCTTTGCCCCCCAAAACTACTAATACAATAATTAAAACAGGCAAGCCAAGGATCCAAATAAGTCCTACTGTCCAAAATAAAAACGATATGTCTTCCAACATTAAAAGCAAGTTACTTAAAAACAAATAAACTTTATGCAACACATTAAAGAACGGTATATCATTATAAGAAATCGCGGCTACTCTATCAGGGGTTGTTACGTCCCCCATATCTGTCACAAACGATAAATAATAGTAATATCCTAATAAAACCGACAATATAATCAGGGCTAACCCACCTAAAAAACTTTTTAAGATATCCACTCGACGCCCAACTATTAGTTTTTTGGAACGCGCAAGAAAGTCGTTCTCCTTCTGTTCTTCCTCTCTCTTTTCTTTAAGCCTCTCTTTATACGTTTTAGCCTCGTTTAATGCTTTTTCTCGCCAAGCACCGCTTTTATTCTCTTTGTCCGCTTTAAGTTTCTTGTTTTTTAAAAACTTATCCTTTTCTAAGGATAACAATGACATACCAACACGCAACGTGTATAACTTTGATAATGTTTCATTTTTATCACAATATTCATGATAATATCCCATTATTTCATGCCTCCTCTTTCGTTTACACTTAGTATTATAAACTAACCTATGGTTAGCTGTCAAGTAAAAATACTAACTAATGGTTATAATTTTTTCCATAGGGAGGAATAAAATATGTATGAAATTATCAAAGAACGGTTGAAAGAGGAATTGAAAAATTGTCCGTTGACGAAAACGGAAATCGCGAAAAGAGTGGGCGTTTCCCCCGAAATGATTACTCAATATATGACAACCAAGAAATTGCCCCGTTTGGATACGTTTGCAAGGCTTTGCAAAGAGCTGGATTTTTCCGCGACTTATATTTTAGGCATCACAGACATATAAAAAACACTCGGATTTTTCCGAGTGTTTTATTTTTACACCTTAATCCCGTAAAAGTTGTCGCCGCAGGTGGATAACTCTTTGCATAAAAGTTCGGCAAGGAATGCTCGGCGCTCGTCTAATAACGGCGCTTTAAACATGTGCTTGAATGCAAATGCCCGACTTTCTTTTTTGTATTTTGTCTTCAACGACGGAAATTGATATCCGCCGCCTACGTACAAAACTACGTTGATTTCATTGCCGCCCGATACCTCGCGCCAATCCATGAAATCTTTTCCCTTTTTAAATCGGCAAATGTATACGCAACTGCTGTCTCCGCCCTTTTGATACAGGTATTCAAAAACAAACCCTTTCTCCAAAAACGGAGTTAATAACGCCTTTACGTTCTCCGCCATTAAAACTTCGTTCATCGCGTACCTGCTATGCCCAAAATTAGTTTTTCGGCTCTAAAACCGCTTTGATACGGCGTAAACCGCTGCCACAGCTTTGCTCTTTCTGAATCTTGAATTTGCCAAGCTTACCCGTCGATTCCACGTGCGGACCGCCGCAGATTTCTTTCGAGAAATCCCCGATGGTGTACGTCTTTACCACTTCGCCGTACTTGCTTTCAAACAAGCCCGTAAACCCTTCCGCTTTTGCTTCTTCCAAGCTGATTTCTTTCATCACAACGGGAATATCCGCATTGATAACTTCGTTTACCATGTCTTCTACGGCTTTGATTTGTTCCGCCGTCATCGGTTGAGGCAGGTTGAAGTCGAAACGCAATCTTTCTTCCGTGATATTCGAACCCTTTTGGTTCACCTCAGGCGAGCAAACTTTCTTCAACGCCGCATGCAACAAGTGCGTCGCCGTATGCAAAGCCGTCGTCGCTTCTTTATGGTCGGCAAGACCGCAAGCAAATTTCTGCTCGCTGCCGGCTTTACTCTTGCTTTGGTGTTCTTCAAACGCCGCTTTATAACCGTCCAAATCCACCGCAAAACCGCGCTCTTTCGCCATTTCGTCCGTGATTTCCACAGGGAAACCGTACGTGTCGTAAAGGTGGAACGCCTGCTTGCCGCCGATTACCTTTTCGGGTACGTATGCAGGGTCTTTCTGGCTCATAAACGCGTTCTTGCGTTCGATGCCGTTCAAGCATTTTTCAAACTCTTTCAAGCCCTGTTGCAACGTCTTGGTGAACTTTGCTTCCTCTTTATTGAGCTCGTCCGCGATTTTCGCGCTGTTGATAACGAGTTCGGGATATACGTCCTTGTAATATTCGATAAACGATTCAGAAATTTTTGCAAGGCTGCCCTCGGGAAGGTTGATTTTTCTCCCATAGCGCACGGCACGACGAATGATACGGCGCAAGATATAGCCCTGGTCGGTGTTGGAAGGCACGATGCCCTTTTCGTCGCCGAGCATGAAGGTCGCCGTACGGCAATGGTCGAGAAGGACGCGGAAAGATTTGGTCGTTTCTTCGTCTTCGCCGTAGGTTTTGCCCGTTAATTCTGCAATCTTGGCGATTGCGCCCTCAAAAATGTCCGTTTCGTACACGCTGGACTTGCCGTTCAATACGCAAAGCGCACGTTCCAAGCCCATACCCGTATCCACGTTCTTTTGCGAAAGTTCGGTATAAGACCCGTCTGCTTGCTTGTTAAAGCGCATGAACACGTCGTTCCAAATTTCCAAGAACGCGCCGCAGTTACAATCGGGGTTGCAGGTAGGTCCGCACTTGGGTTTACGGATAACGAACATTTCGGTGTCCGTACCGCAAGGCCCGGTCAAGCCGGCAGGCCCCCACCAGTTGTTTTCACGGGGCATGAAATAGATGTTTTCTTTCTTAATACCTGCTTTTTCCCAGAGTGCCGCCGCCTCGTTGTCGCAAGGCAAAGTATCGTCACCGCCAAAGACCGTAACGGCAAGCTTGTCCGAGGGGATACCCAAATAGTTTTCCCCCGTCAAAAATTCATAGCTCCAAGGAATCATTTCTTCTTTAAAATAATCGCCGAGCGACCAGTTGCCCAACATTTCGAAGAAGGTGCAATGTCTTTCGTCGCCGACGTCGTCGATGTCGCCCGTACGCACGCATTTTTGCACGTCCGTCAAACGCGTACCGGCAGGGTGTCTTTCACCGAGCAAATACGGCACGAGCGGATGCATACCCGCCGTCGTAAACAAAACAGTGGGGTCGTTTTCGGGAATCAAGGACGCCGAGGGGATAATTTTATGCCCACGGTCTTTGAAAAAGCCTAAATACATTTCGCGTAAGGATTGACCTGTGTACGTTTTCATAATTTTTCTACCTTATTTTTAATAAATTTTCCTCTACATTATATATTTACCGCAAAGTTTTGTCAAGCAATCGCATACGCGTTACAAAAATTCCATGGATTTTTCTTTCGTTCTTTGTCCTTTGTTTGACTATATTTTCCGCCCATGCTATAATAATAGCGATTGCGCGTTTGCGCGATAGGAGTTCGTATGCACATTAACCTTTCCGACCATTTTACCTATAAAAAACTCTTTCGGTTCACCCTGCCGTCGATCGTGATGATGATTTTCACCTCTATCTACGGCGTTGTGGACGGGTTTTTCGTATCTAACTTTGCCGGTGACGTAGCTTTTACCGCCGTCAATTTCATCTATCCGTTCTTGATGATTTTGGGCTCGCTTGGGTTCATGTTCGGCGCAGGCGGCAGCGCGCTCATCGGAAAAACCCTCGGCGAAGGGCATCCCAACCGTGCAAACAGACTGTTCTCCCTCTTTGTATACACTTCCGTTATCTGCGGTTTCGCACTCGGTTTTATCGGCTTTTTTGCCGTTCGACCGGTTGCGAAAATGATGGGCGCGGAAGGCGAAATGTTAGACCTCTGTACCATGTACGGCCGCATCATTCTCGTTGCGCTCCCTGCCTTTATGTTACAGTTCGAGTTCCAAAGCTTTTTCATTACGGCGGAAAAACCGCATTTGGGGCTTATCACCACCCTTTGCGCGGGCTGCGCGAATATCATTCTTGACGCATTGCTCGTTGCCGTTTTTCCTCTCGGCGTTGTCGGCGCGGCGGTTGCCTCCGCCCTCAGCCAGGTCATCGGCGCTATCATTCCCCTCGTCTATTTCTTCCGTCCCAACAATAAAAGTTTGTTGCGCTTGCGCAAAACTCGTTTCGACGGAAAAGCCCTTTTGCAAGCAAGCACCAACGGCTCGTCCGAGCTGATGAGCAACGTAGCCATGTCCTTGGTCGGTATTTTATACAACGTGCAGCTGATGGATATTGCCGGTCCGGACGGCGTGGCGGCATACGGGGTTTTGATGTACGTGGGCATGATTTTTAATGCCATTTTCATCGGGTATTCCGTCGGCGTTGCACCCGTCGTTAGCTACCATTTCGGCGCGCAGAACAAACACGAGCTTAGCAGTCTTTTGAAAAAGAGCTGCCTTATCATCGGCATTTCGTCCATCGTCATGTTTGCCGCGTCCGAGGGCTTGGCGTACCCCTTGTCTAAACTGTACGTGGGCTATAAACCAGAGCTTTTTGCGATGACTCATCGCGCGTTTTTGCTCTTTTCCACGTCTTTCCTTTTCATGGGCTTCGCCATTTTCTTCTCCTCGTTTTTCACGGCTTTGAACGACGGTTTGACGTCTGCCTTGATTTCCTTTTTGCGCACCCTCGTTTTTCAGGTCGCCGCCGTGTATTTATTGCCGCTCATTTGGCACCTCGACGGGATTTGGATTTCGGTTACCTTCGCGGAACTGATGGCGATGGCAACCTCGCTGATATTCCTTGTCGGCAAACGCAAACGGTTCGGCTATTTCGAAAAATAACCCCATAAAACACAAAAACGGAGAGCTTTTTCGGCTCTCCGCTTTTTTATTTTCGTTTACATTTTCGTGAGTTCGTAACCCTTTTTGCTGTCCTTGACCGCATAGCCCATTTCCGCCAGTTTCGCGCGAAGTTCGTCGCTCTTCGCCCAATCGCGATTGCTTCTTGCCGCCCATCTTTCCTCTGCGACAGCCTTGACGTCTTCGGGGATAGAAACGGTGTTCTTTTCCTCGTACCAAGCCTTGTATTCTTGCGGCACTTTGGCAAAAAGCCCAAGCAATGCATACGTTTTACGGATTTGCACCGCAACGCTCAACGCCGTAATCAAACCGCTCGTCTTGCCTTCCGAAAGCCACTTTTTGATGTCCTTGAAATACCCGAAAAGGTTAGAAAGCGCAAGCGCGGTGTTGAAATCGTCGCTCATGCAAGCGTTGAATTCGTCCTCTACCTTTTGCGCGTATTCTGCTGCGCGCAACGCGTCCTCGCCCTCTACCGTGAGCTCCGTACCCTTGAACTGGAACATCACTTTATCGATAACCGCCAACAGGGAATAGAAATCGTACAGATGTTTTTCCGCGGACGGGAACAAATCGTCGGTGATGTTGATATCGTTGCGGTAGTTGGTCTGCAACAGCGCAAATTTCACCGCTTCGTCCGAATATTTTTCCAAAAGTTCGGTCAAAAGCAAGCTATTGCCAAGCGATTTGCTCATTTTTTGACCGTTGACTTTGATTAAACCGTTATGCGTCCAATATTTTACGAACTGCTTGCCCGTCAAAGCTTCCGTTTGCGCAATTTCGTTTTCGTGGTGCGGGAAGATAAGGTCTCTGCCGCCGCCGTGGATATCGATTTGCTCGCCAAACGCTTCTTTGTTCATCGCCGAGCATTCGATATGCCAACCCGGTCTGCCCTTGCCCCAAGGGGATTCCCAGTAAATTTCACCGGGTTTTGCACTCTTCCACAGCGCAAAATCGTAAGCGTTTTTCTTTTCCTCGTCATTTTCCACGCGCACGCCGTCCAACGCGTCCTCGATGTTGCGGTTGGAAAGCTTGCCATAGCCGGGGAAAGATTCCACGTCAAAATACACGTCGCCGTTCGCCGTCGGGTACGCATGTCCCTTTTCAATAAGCTGCGATACAAAATCGATGATATTTTCGATATTTTCCGTCGCTTTCAGCCAAACGTCGGGGTCGTCCACGTGGAATTCCGCCATGATGGCGTTGATGTTTTCAATCATTTGCTTTGCGTACTCGTCCGCGGGAATGCCCGTCTCGTGCGATTTTGCAATAATTTTATCGTCTACGTCCGTGTAATTTCTCGCATACGTAACGTCGTAGCCAAGCTTTTTTAAATATTTGCGCATAATATCGTATATCAAAGCCTGATACCCATGCCCGATATGCGCTTCGCCCGATACCGTGATACCGCACGCGTACATCTTTACTTTATTGCCGTCCAAAGGAATAAATTCTTCTTTTCTCTTGGTCAAAGTATTGTAAATTTTCATGTCCTACTTCTCCTTATATTTATCCTGATTTTTGCTTGCGTTTATGCTTTTATTTATCATTCATCGCGTACATGGTACGCTCATTTTTTATTTTTCCGCTCTTTCTTCCGGCGTCCGAATCCGCACGATTCTGCCCGGCACGCCCACAACGGTTGCATACGGGGGTACTTCTTTCAAGACAACCGCGCCTGCACCGATTTTCGCGCCCTCGCCAACGGTAAATCCCCCAAGCACCTTTGCACCTGCGGAGATTGTGACGTTCTCCATCACCGTCGGGTGCCTTTTGCCGCGTTCTTTCCCCGTTCCGCCAAGGGTTACGCCTTGATAAATGACCGTGCCTTTACGCACTTCCGCCGTTTCTCCGATGACAACACCCATGCCGTGGTCGATAAATACTCCGCCCTCGATTTTCGCCGCAGGATGAATTTCAATCCCCGTGAAAAACCGCGCCGTCTGACTGATGATACGAGCAAGAAGTTTCAGTTTTATTTTATGAAAAAAATATGCGACGCGATGCCATGACAAAGCATGCACTCCCGAATACGTCAACCAAATCTCAAACGAATTTCTCGCCGCGGGATCGTTGGCTTTTGCCGCACGAATATCCGCTCGCAAATTTTTAAACCACATAGTCAGCCTCCTGCTTCTTTTTCGTCCTCCTTCGTATCTGCTTTCTTCTTCCTAACTAAAAACCCCACCTCTATATAATATAAAGGCGGGGTGAATCGCGGTTCCACTTTACTTTAGAAAATCCCGTGCGGAATTTTCCCTCAAAGCCCGATAACGGTGGCTAACCGCAGAGAATTAGTCTGTCCTAATAACGCGAAAACGCACTTTCGCCGCTCTCTCCCTGCCGCGCTTCCAGCCTTTGGCGCAGCTCTCTGTCTGGGTGACGAAACGGGTACTCTTTTTCCGCTCGGATATTCAGTTTTTCTTATTATAGCACAATACACGCCAAAAAAGCAATCGTTTTATGAAATTTTTTCGCCCTTTCGCCGATAATTCCGGTTTTTACTTCAAATACAGATTGGTTACTTTATATTCCGTAAGCGCCGCTTCCACCATGCCGGGGTTAAATACCTTTTGGTCCAGCAAATAACTCATAACGATGTCTTTGACGATGGCATAATCCATTTCATATCCGCAAAGCGTTAAAATCGCAAGCGTATCGCGCATGGAAACGTGCGCCGCAATCGCCAACGAGAAAATCAAATTCTTCGTAGGCAAAAATTTGTTTTTACGGATACCTCTCCAAATTTCCTCGTCTACGTTTAAGCTTTCCAAAGCGTCCGCATCCGAAAAATCGTACTTTTCCAACAGCTTTTTCAATACTTTATGAAACCCGTTCTTGGAAAAGTTGTTTTTCATCCGCGAAAAAAATCCAATCGGCTTGAAAGAAAAGGTATACGTGGTATCCACCATACGGGTTTTCAACTCTTTTAACAGCTCGTCCTTCTTTTCCTGCGTTGCAAGCCGCATCGTATCCGCAGGCAGAGTGTACGTACGGGTTCTACCGAACTCGTCCGTTTCCGAAGCCTGCATCAGCGGCATTTTATACCCAGGCAAAACGGAAAGTTTATCATAGCCTGCGTATTTTTCACAAAAATATGCGTCCAAATCGGCAATAAATTCGTACATGGTGCGTCCTTTTTGATTTGTTTTTCTTATTATAGCACATCCAAACGGCATTTCGCAAGCAAAAACGGGTGAAATTTCTTTTTCACCCGCTTTTCATTTCCTGTTATAAATTAATCGTGCCGTCTATGCACAAACACGACAACAGCCAAACTAAAAGTTTTTTGTTTTTCATGATTTTTCCCCATGTAGATAGGATAGCTATATTCTATCACTCTATGGTAAACGTTGTCAATACTTTTCCAAAAATTTGGCAGAAGCTATTTTACAAAAATTTCACTTTTTACATTTTTGAAATGAAAGAAACTCACGAAAAGAACCGAAAAATGTTAAATTTTTTTGAAAAAAGTCTTATTTGCTTGCTTTTTTTCATTTTTTGTGATAAATTTTAAGAGTACATCACAAAAACCAAGGAGAATCTTACGTATGAAAAGAGAACGCATTTCCGAGATTGCAGAACTTTTAGATAAACGCGGCAAATTGACGCTTGAACAGTTAGAAGAATATTTCCCCAACGTTTCGCAAATGACTTTGCGAAGAGACCTCTTCCAGTTGGAAGAAGAAGGCAAAATTATCCGTATCCGCGGTGGCGCAATGTCCGTGCGCGAAGTGCAAAAAACTTCGGGCGAGCCATACACCAAAAAAACGACCATTCACACCGATGAAAAAATTGTTATCGCGCAAAAAGCGGCAGGGCTCATCGACGACGGCGCGTCCATTTTCATCGACGGCGGTACGACGGCGCTCTATCTCGCCAAAGAAATGCCTGACAAAGTTTGCAACGTCTTCACCAACGGCTTGGCTGTAGCAACCGAGCTCGCTAAGAAAAAGAACGTTGTCGTCAACCTCTTGGGCGGTCAGTTAATCAAGGAAAATCTCTCGACGGCGTCCTCTTTCTCGTCCTTGTATTTCACGGACACGAATTTCGAGCTCGCTATCATCTCCGCGGCGGCTTTCACACCCGAAAACGGGTTCTCCTGCCGTTCGCAGGTCGAGGCGGAACTTCTTCGCGTCATCTGCAAAAAAGCGAAATTTTTGTACATGATGCTCGACAGCTCTAAAATCGGTAAAATCAAACCCTACACCTTTGCGCGCGCGACGGATATCAACGTTTTGATTACCGACGACGAATTCCCCGACGCATTGAAAGACCAGTTTAAAGCGTTGGATATCGTCGTTATCTAATTAACGTCACGAAATACGCATCAAAAAACCGACCTCGATGGGTCGGTTTTTTCATATAACAGCCAAATTAGCAATCCGTAATATATTTTCTAACGTACAAGGGAACTTTCATACTGTCGGCAAGGCGTTTGCACGCTTCCACTTCCTCTTCGCCGATACAATCGACAATCGAGAAACGGCAAGCGACGCCGTTTCTAAGACAAAGCTTTGCAAACTCAATCAAACCCGAAAAACCGCTTTCGCCAAACTGCGAACGGCAAATCGGCTGATATTTTTCCACGCAAGACGCGTTGAGGGAAATATTGACAAAATCAATTTTATCCTTTAACTCCGGCACGATATCGCGTTTGTTGATGAGGTTGCCCTGGCCGTTGGTGTTCAAACGAGTCTTCAATCCCTTTTCATGGAAATAATCGCAAAGCGCTACCATCTCCGCAACCTTATACGTCGGTTCGCCAAAGCCGCAGAACACCACTTCTTTAAAGCGCGTCAAATCCCCAAAGCCTTTTGCCGCAGCGATAACTTTTTCCACCGTCGGGTCGCCGTTTCTCAACCAAAGGTAGTGCCCGTAGTAGCTGGAACGCTCGTTACGCACGCAGAAATCGCAGCCGTTAGAGCATTTGTTGGTAAGGTTGACGTACAGATTGCCGTCCAAATTATACACGTACGTGTCCTTGCGGTTCTCCTCTTTTTTCTCATTCTTACCGTTTTGACCCTTTTGGTTGCCCTGGTTTTTGGGTTGGTTTTGCTTATTTTTTTGTTTGTTTTGGTTTTGTTGATTCGCGTTTTGTCCGCCTTGCTTTTGCTTGGGTTGATTGCCGTTTTGTTGCTTTTGGCCCTGCTTTTGCTGCGCGGAGTTTTGTTGCGGCTGTTGGTTTTGCGCGGCTTGATTTTGCGCACCGTTCCCGTTTCCGCCGTTTCCGCCCTTGTGACGGCGACGTCTTTTGCGCCCGCCCTGCGCGCGCTGCGAATCCTCCGTTTGCTGTACTTTTTTCTTGTTTTCTTCCATAGGATTATTTCAATCTGAAAAACAACGCTTTTGCGTTTTGCAAAATTTGTTTTTTCAGCTCCTCCTCGTTTTCATTTCGAAGCGTCGCCATATTCTCTACGACGTACTTCACGTTTTTAGGCTCGTTGGGAAACACCCCGCGATAAGGCACGGGCGTTAAATACGGACAGTCCGTTTCCGACAAAATGCGACTACCGTGTACGCGTTGAACGCATTCCTGCGTCTTTTTCGCGTTCTTGAAAGTGGACGTACCACCAAAGGAAAAACTAAGCCCCAACCTTTCAAATTCCACCATCATTTCCGGGGAATAGGAATAACAATGCATCAAACCGCCCTTTTTTAAAAGCTGCCGATGCTCCTGCAACAAAAGCAAAGTTTCCTGTGCGGCGTCACGGCTATGCAGCACGACGGGCAAACCTAGCTCGTCCGCTAAAACCAACTGCTTGATAAACATTTCTCTTTGAAAAGCCGGCGCAGGATTGTCCTCGAAATGGTAATCCAGCCCGATTTCCCCCACCGCCACGCATTTTTCATGCGCGCACAGCTTTTTAATCTCGTCCAAATCCCCTTCGCGGTATTTGGCAAGCTCGCTCGGGTGGAAGCCGGCACAAAAATACACGTTCTCGTGCAAATCGGCAATCTCCGCGGAAATCCGCGACGAATCCAAATCAAAGCCCGAACAAACGACAATGCCGACGCCGTTTTCCAGCGCGCGTGCAAGCACGCCGTCCACGCCGCCGACGTTTTCGAACTCGTCGCCCGTCAAATGACAATGCACGTCGATATACATGGCTTACCCCAAACGCGTTCCGCTTGCCACGTCCCCATTTTCAGGAACAATCAAGGACAGCGTTCCGTTTTCGTCCTCAGCCGCCAAAATCATGCCCTCGGATACGATGCCGCATACCTTTCTCGGCGCGAGGTTGGTGACGAATACCACTTTTTTGCCAACCATGTCTTCGGGTTTGAAATGTTTTGCAATCCCCGAAACGATCGTGCGCGTTTCCTCGCCGAATTTCACCGTCTCTTTCAAGAGTTTCGAGGACTTCGGCACGGCTTCGCAGGCAATTATTTCCCCCACGCGCAATTCCACTTTTACAAAATCGTCAAAGGAAATTTCAGGCGTTTTTTCCGTTTCTTCTTCCGCTTTCGCCGTATTTTCAGCCTCCGCGGCAGGTTTTACAGCGCTTGTTGCAGGCGAAGCTTTTGACAATTCCGCCGCATACGCCGCCGCTTGTTCCTGACGGATTTTTTCAATCTCAGGCGCTAAGTTTTTGAAATCGATACGCGCGAACAAAGGCGAAGTCGCCGTCACCGTCACGCTGTCGCGAAGCCCAAACTGCGCGCAATTTTCCAACGATCTGCTCTCTGCGCCGTACGCCGCAAAAATTTTCGTTGCCGTTTCAGGCATAAAGCTATCCAACAGCGACGCACCGATCTGAATGGCTTCCGCAAGGTTATACAAAACGTCGTTCAAGCGTTCTTTCTTGCTCTCGTCCTTAGCAAGCGCCCAAGGCATCGTTTCGTCAATGTATTTATTCGCACGGCGGAAGAGTGTGAAAATCTCGGAAATCGCGTCCGCGATACGCAATTCGTCCGCTTTCGCGCAAACTTTTGCCACCATACCCGTAATCGTTGCTTTAAATTCTGCATCGGGGTCTTGTTCGTTGGCAGGCAACGCTTTCACAACCGTACCGCCAAAATATTTATCAATCATGGCGATGGTACGGCTGACAAGGTTCCCCAAAACGTTTGCAAGCTCGGTATTAAAGCGTTCCGTTACCAGTTCCCAAGTAATTTGTCCGTCGTTGTCAAACGGCATTTCATGGAGTACGAAATAACGTACGGCGTCCACGCCGAAAAGACGCGCCAAATCGTCCGCGTAGATAACGTTGCCCTTGGATTTGCTCATTTTTCCGTCCCCTTGCAACAGCCAAGGATGCCCAAAAATCTGTTTGGGTAACGGTTCGCCGAGCGCCATCAAGAAAATGGGCCAATAAATGGTATGGAAACGCAAAATATCTTTGCCGATAAGATGCAAATCCGCAGGCCAGTACTTTTTATAGTTCTCGCCGTGGTTACCGTCCACGTCAAACCCGATACCCGTGATATAGTTGGTCAACGCGTCCAGCCACACGTATACGACGTGGCGAGGGTCGAATTCCACAGGCACGCCCCACGTGAAAGAAGTACGCGACACGCACAAATCCTGCAACCCTTTCAAGAGGAAATTGTTCATCATTTCGTTCTTACGGGATACGGGTTGAATAAATTCGGGATGCGTATTGATATGTTCGATAAGTTTGTCGGCATATTTGCTCATCTTGAAGAAGTATGCCTCTTCCTTAGCAGGTTTTACATCTCTGCCGCAGTCGGGACACTTGCCGTCTACAAGCTGACTCTCCGTCCAAAAGGATTCGCAAGGCGTACAGTACATACCCTCGTAATACCCCTTGTAAATATCCCCCTGATCGTAAAACTTTTTAAAAATTTTCGAAACCTGTTTCACGTGATACGGGTCGGTCGTGCGCATGAATTTATCATACGAAGTATTCACCAAATCCCAAATCCCCTTAATTTCGCCTGCCACGTTATCCACGAACGTCTGGGGCGTAAGCTCGGCAGCCTGCGCCTTTTCTTGGATTTTCTGACCGTGTTCGTCCGTACCCGTCTGATAGAAGACGTCGTACCCTTCTTTTCTCTTAAAACGAGCAATCGCATCCGCCAAAATCGCCTCGTAGGTGTTCCCGATATGCGGTTTTCCCGAAGTATATGCAATCGCCGTAGTAATATAATAAGGTTTCTTTGCCATAACAGCACTCCTTTTTCTCATTTTCCCACCCATTATACAATATTTTACTTAAAAAGTAAAATGTTTTTCCCTCTCACAATGAAAAGAACAACGTTTTCTTGCACAAGCTTGCGTTATTTTTTACAAATTCAGCGCATATAGTTATGCTATGAATATTCTTTTCACCCTCGTTTTTCTCTCGTGCAGCTTTTTATTGCTGTGCACCACCCCCGAAAATTTCCTCGTCGCTATGCTGGACGGCGCGTCCAAAGCCACGACCCTTTGCGTCTCCCTGATAGCCACCTATGCCGTTTGGATGGGACTTATGAAAGTCTGGGAAGACAGCCGTATTGCCAAGGGTATTTCCCGATTTTTAAAACCTGCCGCGCGTTGGCTGTTAAAAACGGACGACGAACAAGCCTTGGAATCGGCTTGTATGAGTTTTTCCGTCAACATTTTAGGCATTTCCGGCGTGGCGACCCCTTACGGCGTCAAAACGGCGCAGCTGTTGGACAAAACGGAAAATGCAGAATACTCTTCCGCGATGTTTTTTGTCCTCAACGCCACCTCGCTGCAAATTTTACCCTCTTCCCTCGTCGCCGTGCGCGTGGCGATGGGCAGCGCCGCCCCTACGGACATCATTTTACCCACCCTCATCGTCAGTCTTTTTTCCACCCTATTAGGCGCATGCCTCACAAAGCTGTTTATCCGCCCCTATCCCCAACCGCAACCAAGAGAAAAACGCCCGGTTGCTTTTGCACAAAATTATAAAATGAAGGGGGCAGGTACGCGATGACGACTTTTTTGGCGTTGCTGATCCCCGGCATTTTTCTCCTTTCCTTTGTCTTTGCGCTCTTTAAAAAAGTCCGCGTTTACGACTCGTTTGCGGAAGGGATTAAGGGCGCGATTCCCCTCATTTTATCCGTTTTTCCGTACGTCGCCGCCGTCACAATGCTCTCCAAATTGTTGGAAATTAGCGGTCTTGGTGAAAAAATAGCCGATTTCCTTTCCCCTGTCTTTTCCTTTACGGGGATTCCCAACGAAATCGCGCCGTTGCTGCTTATCAAACCGCTCTCCGGCAGCGGCGGTATTGCCGTTTTGTCGGATATTTTAGAAAAATACGGCGTGGACAGCTATATTTCCCGCTGCGCCTGCGTGATATACGGCGCTTCCGAAACAATTTTTTACGTGGGCGCGGTATATTTTGCAGGTCTGAAACGAAAAAAACTCAACAGCGCTTTGGCAATCGCCATCTCTTCCTATCTCGCCGCTTGTATTTTCGCTTGCTTTTTATGCCGTATCCTGTAAGCAATACGGCAACTTTCGCTTGAACGCCCTATAAAAACGGCATCAAAAAAACCGCAAATGTGAAGTGAACCCCAAAAGTTGGACAAAAAATTAAATTTAATTTTAAGAAATTTGAAAATGAGTTCTGTATTGTACAGGACTCATTTTCAATTTAAGAATAATTCTTTTGTTATTATAATACAAAAGGTATTCTTTCAAAGTACGGATGAATTCATCCGTACTTTGAAACGTTTCCCCGTAAAACATCTCTACCTTCAATCGTCCAAAGAAATTTTCCATTGCTCCGTTATCCATACAATTGCCTTTTCTTGACATACTTTGCGTTATATTATGTTCTTTCAAAAGTCTTTGGTATTCAGCGTGCTGGTATTGCCAGCCCTGATCCGAATGGAATAATGGTCTTGCGCTGCTTGGTAATTTCTCAAATAACCCAGCCAACATTTCCCGAATTTGCTCAAAATTCGGACTGCGTGAAATGGAATAAGATAAGATTTCTCGGTTATACAAATCTATTACAGGTGAAAAATACACTTTTTCTCCGCAAACATTGAATTGCGTTACGTCGGTAGTCAGTTTCTCAAAAGGAGTCTCTGCTTCAAAGTTTCGGTTTAATAAATTCTCTGCAAGTTCTCCCACCGTCCCTTTATAGGAATGATACTTATCATTCTTGCGTTTCTTTCCTTTTATTTCCAAGAATCTCATCAGTTTTAATACTGTTTTATGATTGATTATGTATCCCTTTTCTCGAAGCTCTAAATATACTCTACGATATCCATATTTACTGCCATTTTCCGTATATATACTTAATATTTCTTCTTTTTCCACGGCGTATTTATCCCGTTTGCTTGCCTTTAAGTGGTAATAATACGTGCTTCGTTTTATCTTTGAGATTTTTAATAAACTTTCCAGCGGAAATTCTTGCCTTAATTGCGTAACTATTTCTGATTTTTGCTTTTCTTTTGTTCTTCCGCTGCAATTAAGGCACTCAATTTTTTTATGTAGGCATTCTCCGCTCGCAAGTATTCATTTTCTTCTTTGAGCTTTTGCAGCTCTGCTATTAAATCGTTTTCTACTTGTTTGTCTAACGCCTTCTTTCTCGGTCTGCCTTTCTTGGGATTATCCATCTTTGTTGTTCTGCCACGCTTTTCTATGTAAAAGCCTGCTTCTCCTTCTTCCAAATATATGCGTTCCCAACTTTGAGCAAGATTTTTTCCTTGACTCTCATTATTTCCTAAATTATACTTGCGTGCCGTTTCTCTATACCCCAAATGATGAGTTCGCATATCTAGTATAACAGATATTTTGTATTCTGGCGAGTAATTTTTGTTCTTCGTTCCTTTCTTTCTCATAAAAATATGCACCTCCAAAAGTTTGTCTAACTTTTGGGGTGCATATCAGATGGTAAGGTTGTTTTTTATCGTAACTTATTGTTTTTTAAGTTTTACTGGTTTGGTCGAGTTCTTTGGCATATTGAAATGCATGCCAAATTGGAGCGATGTACGCTTTAAAAATAGGGTTATATCGTTTCGACGTTAATTAGATTAGAGTTGCCGCTGCGCCCATCAGGTGTTCCGCCGGTAATGACAATAATATCTCCCTTCTTCACTAAACCGCTTTTTTTTGCGAGCTGTTTGGCAAAATAGAATAAGATGTCGATAGAAGTATATTCATCGGCAATGGCAGGCCATACGCCCCAGCTTAATGCCAATTGTCTATAAGCATGAATATCGGTTGTCATACCGATAATATTAATATTAGGGCGGAAACGGGATACCTTTCTTGCGGTCGCGCCTGTTCGTGTGCATACAACAATCGCTTTTGCATTTAAATCCTTTGCGAGGGTGGCGGCTGAATGGGATAAAGCCTCCGCGGTGGTGCTAATTTGGAAATCGTCAATAATTTGAATATATTCAATGTGCTGTTCTGCATTTTCTACAATTTTCGCCATTGCATTTACGGATTGTACGGGGAAGTTGCCAGCAGCGGTTTCACCGGAAAGCATAACAGCGGAAGTACCGTCGTATACGGCATTTGCAACGTCGGAGATTTCAGCTCTTGTCGGGCGAGGATTATAAATCATTGATTCTAACATTTCCGTTGCCGTAATGACGCGTTTTCCGTGGATTCTGCATTGTGTAATGATGTGTTTTTGGACGTCGGGGAGTTCAACGTAAGGAATTTCAACGCCAAGATCTCCTCTTGCAATCATAATTCCGTCGGACACTTCCATAATATCCAAAAGATTGTTCACGCCAGAGCGATTTTCAATTTTGGCGATAACGTCGATGTGGGTTGCATTATGCGCTTTTAAGAATTCTTTAACGTCGATTACGTCTTGCGCCTTAGAAACGAAGGATAAAGCAACGAAGTCAACGTCTTGTTCAATGCCAAAGAGAATATCTTTCTTATCTTGCTCAGAAAGAAAATCTAAATGGAGTTCTTTATCAGGGAAAAACATGGATTTCCCGTTAGAAAGTTCGCCGCCGATTTCAACGATGCACGTTACGTTAGGAGTGCACACAGAAGTGACGCGGAAGACCATCAACCCGTTATTGAGGAGGATTTTGTCTCCGGGAAAAAGAGTTTCGCATATGCCTGCATAGGAAACACTAACATGGCTTTCATCACCAACAACGTCTTCGGTTGTAAAAGTGAAAACATCACCTTCGTTTAATGTGATTTTGCCTTTTTGAAAGGATTTGATGCGAAATTCGGGGCCTTTCGTATCTAAAAGGATTGGCAAGGGAAGGTGTTTTTCTTCGCGAACTTCTTTAATAAGTGCGATTTTTTTTGCGTAGTCCTCATGCGTACCATGAGAAAAATTGAGGCGTACAACGTCCATTCCTGCGTCTGCCATTTTGCTAAGCGTGCATTTATTGCTACTAGCGGGACCAATTGTGCAAATAATCTTAGTCTTTTTCATATAATCTCCAACAAAGCCACAAATCAGGAAAAAAAATCCATGTAAATTTAAGTAATACTTGTAAATGAGCCAAAAATCACCCATTATTATTAATAATTTTACTATTTTTTTTTGTAAAAATCAAGGAAATAAGGTGCATTTTTTAATAAAAGATGCTATAATATAAAAAGATTTGAGTTTGTTATACGGTCGCGGGGCATATTTGCCATGAGGAAAGTCCGAGCAGCATAGG
>JAZQGK010000130.1:0-87052 GCA_045539975.1 Candidatus Scatosoma sp.
GCTCTGTCCTCCAAATAAAAATAAACCGCCACGGCGCGACTTGGCAGTTCGGGATTTTTGTATAAGAAATCATGGATGCCCATCCGATTCCTTTGGCAACGGCACTTGCCTGCGGCTTCTCGGCGTTGTTCTCACTCTCTCCGCCTTCACCGGCGAGAGCTGCGGTTCATGCGTTTGGCTCTGGGTTTGTATCATTCCACCACCGCCTTTCATTGGCTCGCGTTCAGCTTCGTCTTCCAACAGTTCAGGATGATACTTCTTCTTGATTGCCTTTATCAGTTCCTCTTTCTCCGCATACTTTACTTCGCGGTTGCCGTTTTCCGTTACCGTGTACGGATTCTTTTCATCGAACTCTATCCCCCATTCAAAGAACAGTTTAAGCCGTACTTTCATTGGATGCGCGCCTGTTTTCATTACTACAAACTGTCCCTTGGGCATACTCTTGAGTTCGTCGGGTGTCATCAGCGGGCGTTCTATCATTTGCAAACTCTCGGACGGATCGTTTTTACCCCTGCTTACGCTCCCCGACAATACCGTTCTGCTTCCCAACGCTTTGGATAATACTTCCGCAGACGTACTGTTAGGCGCAAACCCGCCGAAGATTGTGAGCTGCGTATTATCTACGATAATCTCTGCGCCTTCTTTCCCATAGTTTTTATCAAGCTGAGAGAAGGATTGTATTATCGGAACTATCTGCAATCTTCTTGAACGGGATGCCGAGAATATCATTTCCGCATCCTGAATCTTGGGAAGCGTACCATACTCGTCACAGAAGAATATACAACGATTCTTTAATTTCCCGCCCATTTCATCCGCTACCGCCAAAATCTCTCGATAGAGCTGTTGGATGATAAGCGATATCATGAAGAAGGTATTGGGATTCTCTTCGGGCATGATTATAAATATCGCCGACTTCTCCGAGCAGAACTTCTCCGCGTCGATTTCCGTATCGAAACACAACAACTGTTCAAGTTCCGAATCCAAAAACGCATTCAATCTCGAAAGCGCCGTACTCATTACGCTTGCCATACTTTGCTCTGCCGTGTTGAGCGCAGAACCCGCGAACCATTTCGCCTTATGATCGTTCGGCAATAAATCCATCAATTGTTGGAACTGATTCTTGCCTTTCTTTTGCGACGGCGCGAGCAGTTCCTGAATCACCTTGAATACCGATACGATATGCCGCTTTTTAGGCTCGCAAAACTCCGCGACGAGCAAGATCGTTGCCGTGAGTATCCCTTCCGCGGCGTCGTAGAAATACGCATTCTGTCCAAAGGATGCCGCGTCCATCCCCGACAAAATAATCGTTTTGGATATAATTTTTGCGTACTTTTCCGCTTTCGCCTTGTACACAAGTTGGCCTGGATGGTCCTTGTATAAATCCATATACTTATTGACGAGATGCAACAGGTTATTACCGTTAGACCGCGTCGGGTTTCTTAGGTCAATGACCGATATTTTATACCCGTACTCTTTGGCTATCGTACCGTAATTACGCATAACGTCGCCTTTGGTGTCCGTCGTCAAGAACGAGATACCGCTTGCGCATGCGTATTCAATGCAAGGGTATAGCCAGTATGCCGTCTTACCAACGCCAGCCGCGCCAATCATAAGCGCATGCACGTCGCCCGTGTCTACCATCGCCGTTGTTTTTGCGTTACTGCCTTTGCAACCAACCACAATCCCTTGCGGCAACGGTTCTTCTATCACTTCCGCAGGCTGTTTAGAAAACAGCTTTTTCGGTTTCATTACGGACATGGTAGGCTGTTGCTTGCTCCTCGCTTGCTCTCGCCATTTCTTTGGCGTGAACGGAATATGTCGGTATGTTTTCCGTATCTCCGCTTTCGTAGCCCACCGCGCCGTACCGTGCTGCCCGTCGCCAACCGTCTTGCTTTTGATGTGGTTTAGGTTATAGATATACGCAAGGAGCGGTATCAACCCCAACACCGCCAACATCAACGAGCCGACGATGATTAAAGTTGTAACCCCTGACATAGATCCGCCTCCTCATCTTCACCGCTTTCTTCTGTCTGCTCCGCTTGTTCTTCCTGCAATGCGCGAAGGTCGTCGTTCCAATCCTTATGCTTAGGGATTAGTATCTTGCTTGCGATACCCTTCTCAAAGAGCTTATCCGAGATTTTCTCATCGAACAATCTGCCCTTCTCATCGTTATCCAAACAAACGTAAACTTTCTTGATTTCAGGTTTATCCTTCAGCATTTGCCAAAGCACTCTGTCACCCACGCCGCAACACGCCGCATACGAATGCTGTTCCCAGCCTTCTTTGTTCATACTGATATACGAAAGCATATCGATGGGCGCTTCAAAAATATACAGCCTATCGCTTTTGCCGTACCAGTGGAAACTGTATTCGGGAACGCTGTTTTCCGCATTCCCTCTAAACGAAGATTTATCACCTGTTGCGCGTAAGCTTGCATGCATAATCTTTCCGTTTTTATCCTCGCCGACGAACACTGCATTATGGTAATCCGCCGACTCGTAAATCAACCCCTGCTTTACAAATGCCGATACCACGTCTTTATCCAAGCCTCGTTTTGTCAGCAAGTACGCATATACCCTGCGCATACTCTCGTTCCTGTTAGGCGGTTGAAAGTCCGTTTTCTGTTTCGGCTTTTCAACAGGCTTTGGCTTTGACGTTTTCATTTCCCCTGCCGTACCGCCAAGCAAATATTCCATCGCCTCTTTGAAGTTTTTCCCAAAGAACTCTTGCACGAATTTAATCGCATTGCCGCCCCGTTCTTCATAGTGATTGTACCACTGACATCCGCGAATGGTTATCCTGTCCGCGCCGTGCTTCCACTCGTACTCCGAACCCACGGCTTTGAGTTCTTCGCCTTGCCGCCTTAGCATATCCACGATATCCGTTTCGGCGGCTCTCTTAATCTCTTGTTCACTAAATTTCTTGTACGCCATAATTCCTCCTTGCCTTTTATTGTTCTTGTTTTAAGCCCTGCGCGCGTTTCTTTTCATTGATACGCCGCAATTCTTTGCTGTCCGTCATACCGCGCTTGCCGTTTTTCAGCTTATCTCTCATGATCCTGCTCAGATGATAAAACAACCGCACTATCCCTGTTTTCATATACCTTGCTCGGTGTTCCCGTATGTCTTCCAAGGTCTGTTTTGCATATTCGTTGCCTTGCTCTGCAGCAGAATGCAGATACGCCATCGCCTTTTCTTCATCCCGTTCGACTCCTAAACCGTACAGATATATCCTCGCAAGCTGATACTCCGCAAACGCATTCCCGTCCTTCGCCGCTTGCTCGAAATACTCAATGGCTTTTTCCGTATCCGTCAAGCCTTCTTCCGTAAGCCGAATCTTCCCTGCAAGATACGCCGCGCGCGGATTGCCTTTCCCCGCCGCGCGCTCTAAATATTCCAACGCTTTTTCCGCGTCCTTCTCTACAAGCTCGCCTTGGTATAAAAGTTTTCCGTACACGTACTCCGCAGGCAGCATACCCTTCTCCGCTGACTGTTTCAAAAACGTAACCGCATCCGCCGTGTTCTTTTTTAACTTCTCTCCATCGAGCAACGCTTTCCCCAACGTATACGCCGCGTACTTATTCCCTTTGTCTATCGCTCGGCGCAATAACTCTTCCGCTTTCACGCCGTCGAACGCAAAGTCTTCGCCTTTGAGCAGGGTTTTCCCAAGTAAATATTCCGCATACTCGTTGCCGTCCGACACCGAATCTTCCAACCACTTTTGTGCTTGCGCCGTATCCTTCGGGATTTCTTTGCCCGTCAAATACATTTTTCCCAAGCGGTATTTCGCAACCGTATTTCCAAGGCTTGCAGACTCAATCAAAAACTCTACCGCTTTCTTCGGATCGTACCCGTCGCTTTCTTCGACAAGCAAATCCTTAGCTTTGCGGTAGAGTTCCCACATCTTTTTTCTGTCCTTCCATGAAATTTTTACGCTTTCCGTTTCCGCGTCCGTCGGCTCCGACTCAGGCATATCCTTATCCAGCTCTCGTCGTTCCAACACAATGTTCATCGCTTCCTTGATAACGGCGTTGCGGATGGATTTAAATTCTTCGTTTTGCGACAGCGGAATTCGTTCTTCCATTCTCTTCGTGTACGTCTTTATAACTTCCTCTCTCTGCTCGTACCATAACTCATAGAGCTTTGCGATACGCTCGTCACTCGCCAGCCCGTCTACGATAGAACACACCAACGCTTTCACGTCAGGTTTAAGATATCCGTACACTTTTTTTCCTTTCGTCTTCGACAGCCTTTTCGCAAGCTGTACGAGCTTTTGTTCAAGCTGCGGATTGTCATACCCTTCTTCGTTGATCCGACGAACGATTTCCGCAATCAAATTCTTGCCTGTGCCTCGCAGTTCGTCACGATGCTGCGTTTGTTTTTCATACACGCTGATAAGATCCTGGGCAAAGATATTCGCCGCGAACTTCGAACGCATATTGTGTACGCTCTGTTTTGTCAGGTAACCTTCCTTCGGATTCTTCGAATACACAATCAGATGCACGTGCGGATGATGTCCTTCGTTATGAAACGCGCCGTACCAACAGAAATTTTCAAGCGGGATTTTGAAGTTCTCCGCCATCATCGCCGCTTCCGAACGAAGCATATCCCGCCACCGGCTTCCGTTATCGTAGCCGAGCCGTTCCGCATCCTCCCTTCGAAGAGAAAGGATTACCGTCCATACGTTCCCGTCGTATTCGTTGAGTACAGCCGACACCGAATTCAAATTGACAGGCTCGCCGTCGTCCGTGAACAGTCCGTGCGCGCCGAACCGCTCTGCTCTCGGCCTCGTCGCAATATAGTCCGCATACGTTTTCTTACCCATTGCCGTTTCAATATTTTCTTCCACGACACGGGAAATGAATTCGGATGCGTTCCACTTGGACGGATCCTTGCAGTAGTCATCGTACTCGTGCATGTCCTTCGCGTCAGGGAAATCTTGTAAGAGTTTCTTGATGATATCGCCTTGTTTGAGGGTAGCAGGTACGAGTTTAAACGACTCGTCTATCTTTTCCACGCCCTCTCTCGTAGCAATATATTTTGCGTAGCCGCCTATCTTTTTCAGCTCGTCGTTCTTCAGGTACTTGAACTTTGTTATTAGCCGCGCCATTCAGTTCCTTTCTGCCAGTCGAGCGCGTCTTCAAAACCAAACGAGCCGTTTAAGCGTTTCACTTCTTTCACGCATTCGCCGCGCAACCTTTCCAACGACACTTGGTCGATATCCAAGTTAATCGCAAGGATGTTCATCATCAACGCCATCTCCACCGCCAGCTTGAACAGCACTCGGCCCTGCTTGTTCTCGCTCTCCGCCACGATTCCTTTCAAGGTCGACAGTACGATATGCGGAAGGTATTCCTTGTTGTCGTTAGACGAAAGATACCCAACGTAAAAATCTACCGCCTTTTCCACGAGTTCGCTCTTGGTTAGACAGTTCGCCTTTTTATACCAATCGTCTATCTTTTGCAAGGTTTCTTTTTTTGCCCATAAAGCGAACCTTTTCTTATCTTCTTGCTCTGCTTTCTTTTCTGTCACAATTTCCTCCTTTCTTCCTTAACCCACCCCGTAACCCACTCGTTTTCCCTTACAACACCGCATATTCAGCCTTCCGCAACCCACTCCTTGACACAACACCCCGTTTTACAACCCACTCGGCTCAAATCGCTGAATCCCTTGAAACAGCGGGCGTTGCACGCTGTTGTGAACTGCGTTTGGGGTGTCTACAACCCAAACGCTTTCACCTGCTTATTTTCTACCCTATGCCACCGCGCGACAATAGCCTGAATCTTGCGTTTTTACACTCGCGCACAAAGGTTTGAATTTCGCCTTGTTTTGCCCCGTCGGGTACTTCTGCCACCCGCTTGGAATCGTCGCAAACAGGCGGTATTTTCGCCCTTTAAGGCGGTGTTAATCCTAACGCTACTTGGTCCAAATCTTCGCCTTCCAGGTTACTGCGGAATATCTGCTCTCGCTCTTGTTCCGTCAAGCCGACTGCATCTTCGGCGTTTTCCACCGCTTTCGTTAAGGTATATAGGTCGTAGGCTTTCCAAGTTTCACAGCTCGGCTCTAACACTTGAACGTTTTCTTCATATAAATCGAAAGTCAACACCGCCGTAATAAACGGAGTGTTTTTGATAGAACTGCACAAGACCTCAAACACCGATTCGTCCAACGAGCTTTCCGCACCAAAACATCTTTGTCCAATTGTGTCTACCGTGTATTGTTTTAAGTCTTCAGACTTACTCGCTTCTACATAATTTTTAGCAATCGTGAAAAAGTTTTCGCCACGCCGCGAGATAAATGCATATTCCTCGAACTCATCTCGGATACGCACTACGGCGAATTGTTTTTCTTTTAATAATTCCCCCAAGTCATCCGCATCGATTTGCTTTTCAATTTCTTTGCGTTGCGCTTCGGGAATAAGTTCTTGATACCATGCCTCCGCTTTCGCTTGGAGCTGCTCGTCGAAATTATTTCCGCCGCGTTCGAGAGCTTCTCGCATCGCGGCGTACTTGCGGTAGTGAATAGGAATTTTCAATTCTTTATTTGCCATCCGTTACCTCCTCGTCCGCGCCTGCGGCGATAGCAGAAGATATAACACCTTTCTTTACTGTATTCTTACCGCCGTTCCCTGCTCGTAGCGAAAGATATTCCCTCACCCCTGCAGGTACAGTTTTCGTGTACAAACTTTCCATGGCTTTTTCCACCTCGCCTTCCACCGTTTGTCCTTTCTGCTCCAGATACACTTTCAATGCCGACAGCTTTTCTTCGTCATAGCTTACCGTAATATTTTTCTTCATACTTCCTCCTTCTTACATAGATTGCATCGGTGTCAACACCAACACGTCGTCCTGTTCTTCCAACTCATAGTGACCTGGATAATTCCTCGCCACTTGCGGCGGGCAATATAAATGGCACGCAAAACAGCTTTTGATGATACCATGTCCGCGTTCATCCTGTTTTAACGCAAGCACGCCATGCTCTTTATCCACGCCCCATACCCATTTGCATTCCATTAGAAACGGAAATTTCTTCAAGGCTTTTTGACTTACGTAGGCAGGTGCGCCTTTGTAAATTGCGACATCCGTTCGGCCACGCGTTACGCCTGCGCCATACTTAAAATTGTATTTCTTTTTCTCTGCCATCTTTTACTCCTACATTTCACCGAGCTTCAACCCGTTTTTCTGCCCCGTCCATTCCTGTTCATCATATACACAGTCCGTTGTGTCGCAGTCCTCAATGTCCGTGCGATGAAATTTCGTCTTTTCTAAACAGCTCTCCCGTAAAACACTATTGTAAAAATGACAATCCCAGAATGCTGTTTTTGTAAGGTTGCTTGATGTCATATCTGCACGACTTAAATCGCAATTAGAAAATTTCGCACCCGTAAAATCCGAGTCTATTGCCGTCATTTCCATACACTCGGTTTTTATAATTCTTGTTCCCTTAAAAGACGAAGCGTTCACGTTCGCACCGTTCATTCTTGAATCTATAATTTTTGCATTATCAAATATCATATTTTCAAGCCATCTATCCGACATTTCCAAATTGCGCAATAAACAGTTTGAAAAATCCGCCTGTTCTCCGCTGCCGTTATCTAACCATAACAAATGCTTGGCATAGATAAGCTCAAATTCTTTTTGTGTGATTACTTTTAAATGGCTATCATCTTCTTCATAAGCAAATTTAGGCGCAACTACTATCCGTACTATATCATCGTCTTGTCCTGACATATTAATTTCAGGTCGCTCTGCTAACATGGAAATAAATACGTCCATATTAAAAGGTTCTTTATCGTATAACTCAGACTCAGGGAAACTGTATTGACCTTGTTTCTGATAACGTAACGCCTTTTCTACTTGCTCGTCTACCGCCTCCACCATATTTTTATTTAATTTCGTCAACGACGGATATTTTTCCTGTTGTACGATTGCTTTTGCATAAGGTAAATACGCCGTATGACGAGGATACGAATATCCTTCCGATATTACGAGAATCCCGTCTTCTTGACCTTTCCCCACCACAAGCAAACACCGAGCTATACCGCTTTCGTCTACTCGGTATTTATCTGAATTTTTTGAAATAAAATCGTAATCCTCGTTCATATGATTACAAAAATTTGCAAATTCTTCCGTGGATAGCTTCACCACATCTTCTATTGTAAACTCTTGTGTTCTTTGCTCCAATGGTATACGACTAAATTCTATTTTCATTGTTGCTTTTCCCTCCTAATTATAATTTTCATATTGATAAAAACGGGGATACTGGAATATAAACGCAGGCGTTTTCCATACGCTCCACAGCTCCCGCGTCAGCGAATTTTGGTGTTTGACAATTGCAGGTACCCCCGCAAGCGAAAGTTGCAAATACGTCATGTGTACGCAACGAATATCTATATCACTACACTCGATAAAACATTTTTGAGTATAGTTGATTCCGTAATCGTTCTTCAACACATCAAGCGCCGCTATCATCATTCCACCCCCACCGCAACACGGATCGCATAAGGTCAACACCCCTTTCTTTTCCGCCTGTGCTATCACTTCTGGTCCTATCGCTGCTTTCGCCATAAACTGCGAAATGTGATACGGCGTAAAAAATTGCCCCGTATTCTTGTTCCCTTGATTGCATCTCATAAATAGGTCCCCAAGATAATCCCGAAACACGCCGTTATCATATACGACAGATGATAAAAGCGCGTATATCTTTCCGAATATCTCGGTCATCAATTCGCGCTCTTTGGGTTCGTATTTATTTATAATTCGCTGATAGCGTTCTTCACGCTCTACCTGCTGTATTAAATCCACCGTGTTAGATATCGATATCGCACCGCACTCAAATACATCCGATATCAGTTGATTCGTATCCACTCGATAGGTTGCAGACTTTATCCGTTTCATTATCTCATCCACCGTTGGCACGGCATAAGGACATAGATTCTTTTCTTCCCTTTTTTCTGCCACAGCTACAATCGGTTCAGGTATGTGCGGAATCTCCACCAATTGCGGTTTTTCAGCTATAATATCGAAAATAGACAGTTGATTGCTCGATTTTTTCATTGGTTGCCCCCTGTATGGTATTCTTACCACAAACATACCCGAACCGTTGCCGTAAGTCCAGCGAATATGCCCCGAACGCTAAAACAATTCCTTAAAAATTGCCATCAACACGTCCACGACAATGGAATTCCTTGCTTGCTTATTTCATCTACTCGCCATACGTCAGCCCATGTTCATGCCCGTATCTTCGGACATGATGTCCTGATGATATTCTTGGCAATAATCTTCCACAAACTGCTTTCTGCCTTCTTTGCTAAAAAGGTTTGCATCCAAATCGCCGATAAACGTTTGATACAAGTCCTCTAAAATATGTCCCTCGTCTTTACACAAGGCTTTATAAACTTTATCAGAGAACTCGTGTTCTTCATATATCGCGTCGTGAATCTCCGTTTTAACCGTTGTTTCATAGCTATGCGAATACACTTCTTCGGGCGTACCTTGCAACAAATTTAATTCATACAATTCGTACTCGTTGTGTACGCCGTCTAAAACTCTCTGCTTGCAGTCAAAATCGTCCATAAGCTCGCCATACATCGACTCGCAATAACCCGTTATCGTTTCTTCTACCTCTTTTGCCGTAGAAACGGAAGCGAAATCTTCATCCAGATGGTTGAACAGATTATTCAATATACTGCCGCGTTCTTCGTACAACGCTCGATATATCTTTTTCGGGAAATTCACTGCGCCGCAAAAACCGTATTCGTACAGCGTGTTTTTCATATTGATTTCATAGGCTTTCCTGTAAACCGATACCGAGTCAAGCGCAACCGTATCGCCGTAAAATTGATTAAACTCGGCCTGCACGCTTTCCTTGACTTCTTTCTCGTAATCAATTGCTTTTTCGTCCATATCAGCCTCCCATCACAGGTACAGGGCTTTCATCTTCCTGTACAACTTCTTCGTCTTTTTCATTCATAATCTCACGGTGATAACGGTTGCAATAATCTTTAATGAAAAAAATTGTTCCCCCAGAGCTGTTTACGCTTGCCTCCGGCGATTCTATAAAATCCTGGTGCAATTCTTCCAGTATTTTGCCTCGCTCTTGATACAATGCTTTATAAACTTTATCATCAAAATTCCATCCATCGCAAAGTGCGACATAGAATTCCGTTTTCGCCATTGATTCGTAGCTGTGCGCGTAGACTTCTTCAACTGTTCTGCTTAAAAGGTCCGCTTCGTATGCCTTGAATTCTTGCTCAACGCTTGCAATGACTTCGTGCTTATAATCGATTTCGGCATTGTCAGTCCCTCGACAATACACCGAATCAAATTCACGCGAGAGATCGATCCCGTACAGCTCTATTTCTTCTTGCGTCATACCGACTTCTATGTGCAGATCCCGAAATAATCCTTCATCGCTCGTTTGATGGTCAAGAAACCAACCTACAAACCCTTGCAACAGCTCTGTTTTTCTTTTTTCCGTTAATTGCAAATTTCCATCTCCCGTCAACAGTTCTTTTTCTACTATCCTACCGTTTTTCAAAAAGAAATCGGACGTATTATCAAACCGAGAATCATCCGTCGTAATCTCAAAACCGTCAACTGCATCGCTATCCCGTAAAACCACCGCATTTTTTACTTCTTCTTCCGTTATATTCGGGTGCTCGCCAGCGTCTATATCCATCTCTATCGTCAATCTTATTTTTGACTGTTGCTCTTTCTTACTCATATCAGCCTCCCATCGCAGGCACAGGGCTTTCATCTTCCTGCAGAGTTTCTTCGTCTTCCCCGTTCATAATTTCGGGATAGTTCTTTTCGCAATACCTTTCGATAAATTCTTCTGCGTCCGTATTCGTTGTTACACTTGCGCTCGGATCCGCTTGATAGCCCTGAAAAAGTTTATACAAAATCTCCGCTTTTTCTTGATACAACGCTTTATACACCGCATCCGCATAAGAGCCTTCACATACCGCGTCTTTCAAGGAAGTAACAATGTGAATATCGTAAGAATCGTCAAAGACTTCCCCAGTAGTTCTCCCTGCCGTTTTATCGATTTTAAAGTCGATAAACTCTGCCTCTACACTTTTAATAACTTCCTTTTCGTAATCGATTTCAGTTTCTTCCGAGGCATCCCCAACGGCTGCATCGTGTTCGTCTTCCGTATGGTAGATGCTTGAATCGATAATATTCGCGCCTAACATTCCCAACACGTTTTCCGCCTTTTTCTCTGCCGAACAGCAATCGGGAGCATTCGCCATATACGCCGTCGCTTCCATAACGTCTTCGCCCGTAATCGTATCGATGGTTTCCTGCTCTTCTTTTTCGTGTTCACGCTCGTAATATTCGTCCAGGCTTTCAATATCGAACTCGTGCAGTTCTTCTTGCGTTAACCCAATGCTGTTTCGCAAAGTAAAGTATAAATCTTCATCGTTATTATGATGCTCAATCATCCAAGTGAGAAACTCGTCGATAATCTTTGTTTTTCTTTCTTCCGTCATTATATTTTTCCTCCAATTTTATCATTTATCGGTTACATGGGTGTCCCGAAATTCTTGTACAGCGTTTTGAAAATCTTCTGTTTTGATGTCCTTTCCAAACTCCGTATTCACCGCCGAGACGAGTTCTTCGTCCGTTTGGTCCTCCGTCGTAAAACAGCCTATGAGCCGTTCCACAAACCCGTCTTCTTCCGCCTCGTCGTGCAATGCAAATACGTAAAGCGTTTGCGCTTCTTCCACCTGCGTTTGCGTATAGCCTGCATTCAGCATTTCGTCTTCGATCTCTTGCACGACAACTTCCATTTTTGCCTGTTGCTCGTAGACTTTATCAAACAGCCCGTCTGTGTTTATATCGATTCCGCCTGAAAAGATACCCAGCACTGCGATTATCGGCATTAGAAGCAGGAACAGCACGCCGAGGATTATCCCCAGCAGCCATTTTCTGCCTTTCTTGTCCGATACCAACGCAACCGCTATTTTCTTTATGATAGGAATAATGGGGGCAGCCATTATCTTCCGCCCCCTTTCCCAAACAGAGCGAATTTATAGTCAGGCGCTCTTACTTGCAATAAATACCTTTCATTGCCGCAACGATATAAACAAGTACCGCGTTCGGGGTACTTGATAAGCTCGAATTCGCATTCTTCCAACTGCAACGCGTCCATATATTCCTTCGGATTGATTTGCCCTGCGTTGAACAGGAATTGGTGCGTCGGGATACTGAAAAGCGGTTTCGTGAACTCGCGGATTTCAGGCAATAAAAAATCTTCGATGTTTTGACTAGCCAGTATCACCGAAGATTCCTTTTTACGCACACGCTTCATTGCGTTGCGGATATATTCAATTGCCGTCAGATTTGTCAAAAATAGGTACAGTTCGTCGATGCTCGCCGCCGTATTCCCTACCCCCAAAAGCTGATTGCTCATATACGAAAGGATATTGAACAGCATTGCGTCCTTCAAACGCTTATTCGTATCAAGCAGTCCCTTCACGCCAAAGCATAAAAAATCACCGTCCGACACGTTCGTATGCCCGTTAAAGTATTTACTTTCACTGCCGACGCACATAGAATTGATACCCAAGCAAACTTCCTGCAACGTCGTTTCCGTATACAAATACTTTCGCTTTTGGTCATACGTCATATATTCTTCTTCGCAGACGTGGTAAAACTCCTTCATCGTCGGATAATCCGTCGGCTTCAATTCCGCATAGTTCGTCGTGTCTGTGATGCCAAACCTTGCGTACAGCTTCACGAGCAGAATTTCAATCGTATCTAAGTGTTCATCCGCAAAATCCTTATAGCAACGGAAAAAGTCCTTCAAGAACGCAATGTGCTGCGACAGCCTCGTCACCTTTCTAAACGCTTCGGGCGTATCCGCATCCACTTCTTCTAATCCGTCCGACCATACCTTCGGCTCTAACGGGTTTATCTTGTATTCTCCGCCCATAAAATCAATATAGCAACCGCCAAGGTTCTCGCAAAGGTCCTTGTACTCGTCATCGGGATCGAGCACAATCACCCGCTTCCCCGATTCTCGGATATTCGTCAAAAGCAGTTTCATCAAATAGCTTTTGCCCTGACCGCTATTGCCTAATATCAGCACGTTGCTGTTCGTTTTATCGTCCGCGCGCTTATCCAAATCCACGAGAATATTCGTGCCAAACTTATCCCTGCCGATATACATCCCGTGTTCGTCTGTTTTACCAGAGAAACTGAACGGATACAGATTTGCCGCTGAGCTTGACGGCAAGACTCTTTCAAACTGCGTTCCGAATTGATTCGTCCCCACGGGCAATACCGATAAAAAGCCTTCCTTTTGCCGTAAGGTCAGCCTATCTGCCGTGAGCCTTGAACGTGACAGTTCCATCTGCACCTCGTCTTGCAGTTCTTTCAGCTCGTCCAGGCTTTTCGCTTTCAGTTCAAGGAATACCGAACAATGCAACAACGATTCTCGGCTTTGGCGCATATTCGCCAAAAGCTCGATTACGTCTTGCAAGTTCCCTTCCGCTTCGACAGCTTCGGTTACGTCGTTCCCCGTCGTTTTCATCTTGTTTTTCCGCGTGGCGTTCTGGATGATTTTTTTCTGTTCCATAGGCTCGACAAGTCTATGATAAATCCTAACCGTTACGCCGTTCCTGTCCGCAATTCTCGCAAGGATTGCCTGTTCGTCCGTTGCAGGCGGATATTCCCTTATCGCCCAAGCGCATCTGTAGCTGTCGCCTACGATATAATGATCGACAAAAAACTTGATCGTACTCGGCGCGATACAGTCAAAAAAATCCTTCGTACGTATCAATTCCTGTTTCTCTGCCGATATCTGTTTCTTAGCCATCCTCTTCTTCCTCCTTCCCATCAAAATACTGCGCGCCGTCTACGTCGGGGATCCGTTCGCCTTGAATGCTTGCGCCAAAGTATAACGCCATAAAACGCTTGATTTCCCCTTTCGTCATCAGGTGCGAATCAAAGCCCTGTTCCGCGAGTGTTTTTTGAATCGTATTCGCATAGTTAAACACCTGCATCGGGTTCATGTTCCTGCATCTTACGAAAAACAGAAACTGCCGAGAAGTAGACATTTCAAGCTGAATCTCGTTTAGAAACTTCAAGTCCTTACCAAGCAGTTTCTTGATTTTAGGATTGGGTTCTTCCTCTCGTCTTCTCGCCAAATATGCCTTATTCTCGTCGAAACATTCCGACGAATCCAGGCATAAGATCCCGATATCGGAAATCGCCGACAATACCAAGGTCAACTGCCGCACCTTACTCTCTACCGCAGCAGAAGATAACACCGAAATATTGCTCGGCGTTACGTGAAAATACAGCATTTCTCCGCGCGACGTCACAACTCCGTATTCGCTGAACGTCTTAACTCCCAGGAGCGTTTGTACGCTTGCGCCGTTCTTATTCTTTTCTTTCTTTGCCACTTCCTACCTCCACTTATATTCCTGTTGCTCGGTCATAAAATACCGAACTGCGTACTTGATAAAATCAAGCACCGTCATTTCATCCTTCCGAATCGTCAATACCGCAAAGCAAAGCGTGATTGCCGCAGGTATCAGTATGCCGAGCTTCACCAGCATCACAATCGATATCAGCGTCAGTACGCAGAGGATTATAAAATCCTTTAAGCCCCACAGCCATAAATTCGCCTTTGCCCGTAGATTCTTCGGGTATAAATATTGTTTCATTTTTCCTTCTCCTATTTCACCACCAGCCGAGAAATTTGCTCAGCCAATGTACGTACCATCTCGGATCCGCCGTGTATTCGAGATCTGAATGCCTTGTTTGCGCTCGTTTATAGCCTACGGAATATAAACCGTTATGCAGCCTACATTCCCCTACAAGCTCCGCTTTTCCGCGTGAAATCTCATAGCCCTTTTCTTCGCTGTATTCTTGCACAAACGCAATGATCTCGTACACGGTATCCCCGTATCGATAGCTTTCGTATATCTTGACTGAGTTTTTCCCGAACCGCATTCTTACCGTTTCGCCGCTTGACAAAGTCAACCAAACGTCGTTTCCTTCTTCCTGATATTGAAACTCGTTATAATCTTTGTGTTGGTCCTCATATTTTTTACAGCCTTGCGCCATAAACAAAAAACCAAACCCCAGACATACGACGAGTATCAGCGCAAAAAATCGTTTTATATTAGACCTCCTTGCGTTTGCACGCTTTCAGGCTCGTCCATATACTGCTCGCAAAACTCTTGCGGCGTTTGGTCGTACCATCTTCGGATACGGAGTGTCAGCATTTCCTTGATGACCTCCGTTTCCGAGTTCGTCGGCTCGTAGTCAAACCAATCACTGCTACAATCGTCGTAACTGATTTGACCTTTCAATCTCAAAGTATCTTCAAACGGGTTATAAAAGCCCCACAAATTCAGCCACGTGCCTTCTTCGCCGTTCGTTTCGATTTTGAATTTCTTATCCACCTCGAACCATGCGTCTAACATAAAATTGATTTGCTGCGGATTATCATCGTCGACTTCGATTTGCGGATCGACGTTCAAATCCTTCTTTTCCATTTCCATATTTTCCGTCATACGCTATTTCCTTCCTTTCTTAAATACAAGCCAATAACTATGTGTTTTCGCCACACAGTTTTGTTGCTTTGCGTCCTTTTGTAATTTGCTGTCCGTCGATTTGATTATAATATCACGAAGCGTAAAGCCTATTTCATTTGCGTAATTGATAATATCGTTGTGCGTGCAATAAAATCGATGTTCCGACATATCTTGGCATTTGAATAATAAATATCCTCCAACCTTTAATACGCGCATAAACTGCTTTAGGCTCTGCGTATACATTTTCATCAATTCGGCATAGCTTTTGAAATACGAAAACCGATTGCTGATTTTATCGTTATTCGGAGCTTTTCTTCCGCGAAATAAAAAAGGCGGATCGAAAACAATCGTTTCAAACGACTCGTCTTCAATTCCGTCCATTTTCGTTGTATCTATCTGCATTACGTCATCATACTGCGGATATAAATCGCTTTTATAACGCGGTGGCTTCAACCCTTTCCAAAACACACCTTTGCTATAGGTGCAGTCCAAATCGTACCACTTCCCTTTTAAATGGATATCGTTGATTGCCGTTAAAATTTCCGCATCTGTTCTAAATACACTAAAATATCTCACACATCCTCCTTTATGGCTTTGCTTTACCTATCATTCTCGTAAGGTTAATAGCCGTCATCGTAGCATGAATGATGCCCATTGCATTGAGACGAGTCGAAGTATCCATACCGAACTGTTGCGCAATCCTCGGAACTTCGCTTGCCGCAAGCATTATCCCGATGCCGAGCAACATGTTTTCAGGCAACGTCAATAACCCCAAATATAACAGCGTCGTTTGCATAAACGCCGTTAGACACGTCGCTGCGACCTGCTTCATCCAGTTCGTAAAGCCGTCAGAATAGCCTCTTGGCACGGAAAACATGTACAAGGAACCTACCGATATCTGCACAAGTAATATCCCGCCTCGTTTGATATTCTGGAAGAATACTTTTAGCACGCAATAAATGAACATGATTAAAGCAACCAAATGGAACAGCCCCTTCAACGCGCTGCCTGTAATCGTAAAGTTCGCAAAGAAAACTTCCTTGCATAGCGTTGTCATATCCGCTATCTGTACGTCCGCAAACAAGGTACCCAGGTCCGAAGCGAAAGTGTGTTGAAGCGATATGCAGAGCTTATACAATTCCACAGGCACAACCCCGATTAGTGAGCACGCAAAAAAGCCTTTTAAGATGTTCAGCGCCGTCGTTTTTATATTCGCTCGGCCCGTTTGGTACTCCATCGCAACGTCGAATATTGCTACCACTACGCCCACGATAAATAGAGACCAGCCAAACAGCGTAAACAGCCGTATCGTCGCCTCCACCCACGGCAGGTCAAAGATTTCCGCACCCATATTTCCCATAATCGCAAAGAAATCGGCAATCGCGCCATAAATGGTATCGTATAGCCAATGCAGCATTGTTGTCCAAATGGTATTGGAGAGTCGTTCGCCCATCGCCGCAAAGCCGTCCATGATTGCTTCGCGCATTCCGTCAATGATGTCTTTCACCCATCCAAACATTTTGTTTCACCTCCTTTACGCAAAAAAAGGCGGCTGCTTTTTGCAACCGCCTTTCACTGCTGTCGTTACATACCGAGAATATCCCATACATACAACGGAGCCGTAAGCGTAAACACCAAACATGCAAACAAAATGCAAGGTGCTACGAATTCGAACTGACCGTGCTTGCGGTAATCAAAGTACGCAGTCCCCAGCTTAATGAAAAACATGACCGCCAAAATCAAGTCCACAATCGGGAAAATTACGTTATTCACCACCTGCTTGATTTGCACCTGCGCGTCGTTCCAAGTATTCTCTACCGCGCCCGCCACGTCACCCGTGTCAGCCGATGCTACTACACCCGAAATCGTAAACGCCGCTACAATGCAAACCAGCGCGAGTACGCTAATCAAAATCAGCCAATGTTTCCTTTTCATTTTTCCTTTATCCTCCTACAATTTTTCTAATTTCTTTCTCGGAAATCTTTCGCATCCGTATCTTCATATTCTTACCGAAACGGATTTCGTCTTGCATACTTTCCGTCTGTTCGCCGAATACCCAAATTTCGTCGCAAAACCACAGTAAACTCATACCTGCCTGCCGCATTTGCTTGATATCTACGGTATTTTTATCCCCAATCATCTTCGCTAAGGCGTGCGGTCCTACGGGTACGCAATCGCTTTTAAGCGTAAAATCATAATATCGTACCGAATCTTCGAGCTCCGTTTCCAAGGCGGCCCCGAATGGCGCGCATACGTAGATTTTCTTTTTCATACGCAGCCACTTCCTTGCCTGCGCGCTTAACGCTCTGTTCATTTCACCCCCTTATCCTGTTGGATTCTGTTCGCTTGATATTTTCGTTTCATGTTCTACCTCCATACTGTTTTCATCTTGACTGCGGAATCCCGCTGCCTTTTCTTTTGCCCAATCGGGAAGCAGTTCCAGCTTCATTACCCCTTCAATCTCACTGCGCAAAAATACGTCTTCCGCGCCGTCTTTTAAAAACTTTCCGTAGACCTTTGTGCCTAACGAGTCGGGACGGCATCCGTTTCCAAACCTTGCGTAGAAAAGTTGGTCTTCGGGCGTTTTGTATTCCGCTTGAAGCGCGTTCGGGGATATGACGACCACCTGCCCCGTATAATCCAATTCCGAGCGGCTGTTTTCGTATACGCTGTCCGATTCGTACAGCCCTAACTTCTGCCATTCCTTTCGGGCTTGGTTGATGAATATATCCACAAGTCCTGGATGCGACGTCACTGCAAAAGTCGAGCGTTTTATGTTCGTATCAGGCGGTATCATGAACCCGCGCGACCATTTTTTGTTTTCTATGCTATACCTGCCGTCATCATGAGACATCTGAACGGTGTTCGCCAACACCCAATTCACTCTGTCGTGACCGTATTCGTCTATGACTTTCTTCGCGCTTTCACCGTCCAAGCGGTTATCACGGTAATTCAGTTTAATTACACGCTCAATCGCCCTTGCGCATCGGCAGTTTTCGTTATAACTCTCGTCCCATAAATCGCTTTGTCCCGACCGTTTTGCCGCGTCTTTCGACCAAGTATACAGCGGCTTATACTTGCCCATTGCCGTCACCTTGGAGCTGCGCCCACTTCACCGACAAATGTACAAGCGCCGCCCTCTGCTGTTCAGGCGACAAGCCGTTCAGGAAATCGTACAAAGTGATTTCATTTCCGTCCTTTTGCACCGTTTCTTTGCAACAATCGCAAATCTTTTCGCGCTTTACGACTACGCTTCTCCCGTCCTCCGATGCGGCGAACGATAACACGTCGTTTTGAGAAAATCCTACCTTTTCTCTGATTTCGTAAGGGAGCGTGATGCGTCCCCTTTTTCCTAAAATGCGATAAATCTTTCCCATAATTCACCTCCTGTCTTACTCGCATTTGTTATAGCAGGGACACTTCTCACAGTCCCCGTCGCAGTCCGTTTCATTGATCGGACAGTTCTCGCAATCCCCATTGCATACGATATCCTTTTTATCCGTTACCGCTTCAATAAGAATTGCGCCTTTCGTCGCAGAAATCTGCAACAAGTCGCCTTCGCTGATACCCGATTCTTCCATTGCCTCTACAGGCATTGCGAAGAAAATAAAATTACCTTTTTTTACCGTCTTATCTTGCATGATATAATGCACTCCCTTAATATTTTTTCAAAATCGAAGTTTTCTTCTTGTGCTTCGAAGAAGGTTAATTGCAACGGCTTCTCCCGTTCCCTTTCGTATAGGTCATAGTTGCCTATGAGCAATTCTTTAAACTCTTTTCCTGCGTCGTATCTTTGCGCCATAGAATGCACGCGTGAAAAGTCAAAGATTGAAAAGCCTTGGTACAGTTCCCTAATTTCGGGACAGTCGTTGTAGGACAACAAAAACCTGCCTTTTATGTTCTGCAAAGTGTCTCGAAGCCGTACATGGTCCTGCCAATTGAACCCTACCGCATACATATCCTCCGTAGAAAAATACGGCGGATCTGCGTAGAAAAAGCTGTCGGGACGGTCATAGTGTTTTATCAAGGCTTCAAAGTCTTGGTTCTCGACTATCACACTCGACATTCGCCTTTCCAGCTCTTTAATAAGGCCGAATATCTTGCGGATATCCATCGGCTGTGCCGCAAACGATTTGCAACCGCTTGAATAACTGTACCTCAAAAGTTTCATAAACAGCGCCGCCCTGCGCACGTCGTAATCTTGCGTTATCCGCGTCCGCAGTTCTTGCAATTCCTTCGCTTCAGGCGGGGGGAACATGATTTCCGTCAGGAATAGTTCCTCGCCAAAATACTCGTCCGTAAACGTTTCGTACTCGAAAAATTTCTTGATAGCGTTGAAGTCTTCTCGGCTGTTGAGATTACAAAATCCCAGCTCTCGAATCGTCGCCATCGTCCTCTCTTTCATGCATCGAAACAGGTTGACGAGATTTCTATCGAAATCGTTGTACACTTCAAACGGCGGGGGCTTGGGATTGCCAAGCAGTACGCTCCCGCTGCCGCCGAATACGTCGATAAATCGTCCGTACTTTAATGGAAACACGGCATATAAAATATGGAGAATGGACGACTTATTCCCCACTCGTGTCACCGGAGTTTTAATAGTTACCACCTCTCTTTCCCATGCGCGGCAACAGCCGTCCCAAAAAAGAAAAGCGGCGCAACCTTCCCTTTTGGAACGATTGACACCGCTTGGGGTTTATTTAGTCCTTTTTACTTTGCCTGTGCGTGACGAGATGTTTTACAACAGCAAAACCGATTGCCGTTCCCGCGCAACACCCGCCGAGAAGAAATCCAATCACAAAACTGAATCCTACCGTCATACTCTTTACCTCCTATTCTTATTGATTTATAACAAAACCCGAACCTTCATTTTCTTCAGGTTCGGGTTCTGTGTCCGTTGTTTCTATGCCCATATACTGATTGTAGGCTTTTTCATATTCCGCATAATTCTCCGCGCCGTGTTCCTTTAAGAACTTTTCATCGAATATCCATAAGGGATACCGACAGTGCGCGCCTGTTTTTGTCAAGCCAGTATCCTGCGCGATTCCCGCTTTTAGTAACTGGTCTGCAAACCTGCAATTATTCGTGTCGATATACGCCGCATTTTTAAGTCCGATGAACTCACCGAAGTTCGCTGTCAACCGTGCAAAAGGTGTAGGATATCCACCGTCTTGTTCGTCCAGGTCTATGGCGATACCATACAATTCCTTGCCCATAATCGCGTCCTTGACCGTGTACAGTTCCACACGGGGCTGTACCTTTACCTTTCCGCCGTATTGCGTATTTATTTCGTAAATCATAAGCCCATCCCCATTCCCATAGACTCTTCGCTGCCGTCCGTGATGTTCACGTATTCGCCGATAATATTCAACGCGCCGCTATAATCACAGCCCGACGTCATAATCCGCTTGCTCATCTCTTTTGCCTGTTCGGCCATACCATGGTCGCGTAGAGTGCGTGAAGCAATACCCATTAAGTTGAATATATTGCCGTCTTCGCCAATAAGCGGACAGTCAGGCTTTTGCGATGCCTGCGATTCTTCCGCAAAACCGCCAAGCCTGTTTGGAACGTAGTCCGAAAGCCAAGTTCCGCCAAACGTGCCATGCGTCTGCAAGCGCCACATCGCAAGTTTTCCGATATCCAAATCTACCCCCTCGAACGGAAATAAAATGCACGTCAGCCCGTCGTTTGAAAACACCGAGCAGTTCTCGAACTTAGAGCCGTTTTGCAAAATCCCTTCCTTGGTTAGAAGGTCGTTTATTCCATCCAGCCATTCCTTCGGCTCTCCGCCACAGCCCTGCAAAATAAGTCCTTCTTTATCTTTCATCTTTCGTAAATCTTCCGTTTTAATTACGCTAATCATTGCGGTCCCTCCATTATTTGTCCTTCTGTTTCTTCTTCCGTGAAATCTGCCGTTAGATAATCTCGCAGAGTTAACTCGTCCCCCAAAAAGTTCGGAGACGTTTCTTCGTCAAACTCGATACAGTCGTTTTTCCCAAGGTCTATCGGTTCTCGCGTGAGTACCGTGCCTGCATGGTCCACGCCTACGTGCTTTTCAATACTCGCAAAGAACGGCACGCCGTCCCTTAAATCGTATTTATACACGCCGTCAGGGAGTTCGCTCGCGTCTACCCGCGCGTTCGTGAACAACGCTTTTTGGCCGCAGACTTCTATTAAATCAAAGCTGTCGTCCAAAATCGGATGCTTTGGATATTTAGATACGTTTTCGTATAAACCTTGACCGTAATACGACACCGCGCCGTAGCTCGTAATCGTTGCGTTTGTACGATTCAAAAGCGTTCGTCCTTCGTTATACACCGAAAGGCTATCCAACCACTCCCTATCAAAGTCTTTGTCCATATGCTCTGCGATGTATTTTTTGAAATACTCCGTCGAACTTTCTACTTCCGTATCTAACTCATATTTGGAGATGTGCTGTGCAATATTCAACAGTTTCTCTACGCCGTGCGCGTCTTGCGCTTCCACTACCGCCTTGAACTTAACCTTGTCTTTAGGCGACATACACATATATGCATACGCCAACGAGTTCAGTTTCTCGAACTTATGCATATCGCCAAAATCATCGTCGTTGATGCCATGAATATTGCTTTCAAAACCTAAATATACGCAATCTTCAATGCGTTTCACGCCATATTTATTTTTCATTGCGTATATTTCCATCTTGTCCGCAGGCAAGAACAGCCAATCGTCCGTAGGTTCGGGTTCTACCTCATCTTCCGCAGGTTTTACAATTTCCAATCGGAACGCAAACCATCTTTCCAGTTCGCCTGTATCGTTCGGCAACGTTTTACCGTCATAGACTTCGGGGAGTTCGTACTCGCCTGCCACCACGTATTTTCCGTTTGCAAACACGCCGCCCTCGTTCTCTCTATGCAGTTTCCCTATCGTTGCTTTATTGATAAGATACAACGACTGATCGGGAATCGCCGAGATGTCGGGGTGCAGATCATTGTCAATGACGAACTCACCAAGCATTTCATCCGAGCTTATCCCAGGATAAACCCCTACGCCATCCAAACCATAGGTTAAATTGATTAAATCCTTCATACTGACGACTTCGTCTTCGTCGCCAGTCAGGACTTTGCTTTTGACCGCTTTTAATGCCGTCAGTTCGTCCTCGCTTAACTCGCCCAAACGCTTAGCAAGGAAGTTCAACTCGTCTATGGTAGGGCTATCCAACCTTGTCCCTACAAGTTCAGGCAATAGCGGACAGTTTTCTATCCGTATATCCGTGCCTGCGTTTGTTTTGGTTATGATACGCGCTTTATGGTATGCGTCTAAAATATCCGCATCCGACGCAGGCAACCAGACCGACGAATAAAAATGTTCCGTACTGTTCGGCTTTTCATTACAAAGCTCTATTTTTATTGTGTTATAAATCATACTTTTTCTCCTACATCGTTTGTTGCATTTCTTCCGTTTCCACGGGTTCTTCATACGGTTCGGCAGAATAGATCGATTTTCCGCAATAGGATACATCCACGATATCTTCGGGATATAAATGGCTTTGCGGTCCAAAAGTTTCTTCAAATGCACGTCTGTCCTTTGCAGGCATATCCCAACTGGAATAGAACGTTATAGGATCTCGCCTTAATGCGTTTGCCTCTATTTTGAACGTTAGTTCTTTTTCTTCTTTATCTGCCGTCACCGTTAGACTTTTCGCATCCGTGCCTTTCGCTGCCTCTATAATTCTGCGAATCCTATGCGTTGGACTGTCTTCCTGTTGCTCGAATTTCATTAGCTCCGCTTTCAACAGTTCATTCTTTCTCAATGTCAACAATATATCCTGTTGATGCTCATTGTAATACCGCTCCGCTTCTTTTTTCGCATAACCCTGCGGATTAGCTATATACGACAGCAATTCTTCGTCGTGATTCCAATCGTTGCACGAATACCAGCATTCATATTTGACGCCTTCCGATGTTTTTCCTTCAATAAATGCCTTTCTTGCCTCGTTTTTCGCCTCATATTCATCAAAGGTGGATAGTTTATCCTTCCCTCTGATAGAAAGCTCCGATATCTCCAAGTTTTCAGGATTATTATCCACACGTTCTTCTACAAGAGCTTGCACCCTTGCCGTAAGTTCTTCTTGCATATCGTTCGAGTTCTTGGGATATTCAATTTCTGGATCGATTGCAGAAAAATATCCGCAGGCATCATAAATAATTTTTTCCTCTCTGTCATATATGCCTACGCATTCTAACTGCGTATGCCTTGTAATTTCAGAAGCAAGAAACTTTGGCATAAACAAATAATCAAATCTGCCATTTTTTGGCAGTTTGCAAAATATCCTTTGTCTGCCGCGTTCGTCTTTGAGTGTTAAAGGGTGATATGAATCACCCTCCAACCACGACCGTAATTCTTCTTTACTGATCATTCTTGTTCTCCTTTATGCAATATTTTTCATAATGTTCTTTGATTAGCTCGCCGATAGCAGAAATAACGGGTACTGTCACTGCGTTCCCTGCCATCTTATACAGGTGTCCGTCCTTTAAGCCCGTTGCTTCCGCTTTATAAAATTGCTCGTCTGTAAAACCTTGTAACCGCCAACACTCTATCGGCATAAGCCGTCTTACCTTGCCGTAGCGGATAATTCCATGCCTGTCGCAGACCGTTAAGGCAAACATAGGCTCATTCGGTTCTTTATACCGTCTGCCCTGTTGCCGCACGTGTTCCTTCGCAGGCGTTAGGATTGCTCTCGGTTCGTCTTCTATAAATACGCCCGAATGCTCGCCTTTCCTATTACTCATCCCAGAATCTTGCCTTGCGGTAATACAGCGCGCGATTTCCGTCAAGTTCGGGGGCGGATTCATGTCAATAAAAAAGTAGCCCTGCGAGCTACTCGTCGTAAGCGTGTGCGCTATTTGTTCACCTACCCGTCCGCGCCGTGAATTGATACCTGGGTACGCCAAATCAATGCTATCCCCAGGATATGCAAGCTGATAGCCTTGCTTTGTCTTTACCTTTATCGGCAGGTTTACATCGTATAATCCCGTCTTTCCGCCAAAGCCGCCTGCGTTGCTTGTCAGCGTTATTCCGACTCCCCTTGGGGTGTAGATTCTATTCCCTTCGCGTCCGGGGATAATTTGCTCAGTAGTCTTGCCATTTGCCTCTGTGAAAGAAAGTATTTCTCCGGGGCTTCTTTCTCCAAGAAATCCGATAATATACACTCTCTTTCTGGCTTGGGGGACACCGAAATCCTTGCTGTTACACACTTGCCATGCGACATGATACCCCAATTCAGAAAGCGCGCTGAGGATAACTGCAAACGTCCTGCCGTTGTCGTGCGACAGCAAACCGGGTACGTTTTCAAGAAAAAGAAATGTTGGTCTTTTAATGGCAGCGATTCGAGCGATTTCAAAGAAAAGCGTTCCTCTTGCGTCTTCAAATCCGCCCCGCTTTCCAGCGAGTGAAAAAGCCTGACAAGGGAATCCTCCACAAATAAGGTCGATATCAGGTACGTCGTTTGGGTTGATTTTTGTTGCGTCTTCAAAATATTTTTCCTCCTTTTTGATGTCATACATTGCGTTATACGCTTGGTTGGCGTGTTTGTCGATTTCGCAGTGTCCCACGCATTCAAACCCGCCGATTGCTTCAAGTCCACTTCTAAAGCCGCCTATCCCTGCAAACATATCAAAAAAGCGAATTGCCATACGCAACTCATTCCCTTAACGATTACTTTGGTTTACTTCTCCGAGCTTTTCATCACCTCACATTACCATACTTGGGCCGTCATAGCCCATACTCTCGTCTTCGGATACTTCGTCCTCAGAGAGTTCTTCCTCTTCTTCTGCCTCGGCAATTTGCGCCTGCGCTTCCGTTTCTTCTTCCAACTGCGCATCTTCCTCGTCTTCGTTTGCCAACGCTTCAAGCTTTTCTTTCTGCACCTTATCTTCCGCAATATCCTTTTCGAGTTCCTTTTCAAGCAACTCTGTCATAAAATCTTTTTGATTTACTTTCCCCTGTTTCAAGCGATCTTTGAGCTTTTGATAAACACTTTCAGGTACTTGAAAAGCAATAGTGCGCTGCTTTTCAGGTTGTACTTCACCCGTTCCTTCCTTTGCGTTTACCAAACTATCAATCGCTTGCGTAATAAAAGTTTCCATATTCATGTTGCCATGCTCCGACATATATTGCCGCGCTTTCGCATGATGCTCTAAATCCACTTTCGTGGTAATACCTTTCTTTTCTCCGTTTGTCATATTTTCCTCCTTATACAATTTTCATTCCGTCGTCTTCGACGGGTTCTTCCGTTTCGTCTTGTTCAAACTTGAACTCTACGCCCGATTCCTGCAACAGTTCGATGACCTTGTCTTGTACGCTTTTTGCAACGTAATCGCTCATAGGCTCTTCGCCGTCTTCGTTAGCCACAAGCTCAATACCCAGCTTTGCAAGATACCCCTTCACCAATTCCCAGCAATCGCTTTCAAGTTCATCGAAGTATCCCAGCTTGGAACAGTCAATCGGCTCGTTCGGAATCACAATTTGGCAGTCGTCCCCGAAGTCTGCCACTTTGCCGCTTTTCAGCCTTGCTTCTTGCGCGAGTTCGCTTTCCGTAAGCGTCCTAAAGCTGTCTTTGCCTGGAATCAACGATGAGCCTCTGCCGTTATCCCACGCTACGTCTATTCCTCCCACGCTTACGTTGAGTATCGTACCTCGCGCTCCGCCTTCTATGGGGCATTTCTCATCGCTATCCATACTCAATAGCATAACGCGCGTTCCAGGCGGATACAGTTCCTTATACCGTTCCATTCGCCTACGTTCTCTTTCCCATTCGTTCATTTTTACCTCCTCGCCCCGTTCTACTTTTTTTATCATCGGGAGCAATATTTCAAATAATTTTATTGCGTATGCCAAATCCGTTATCCCCGTCACGTAAATCCCGTCCGTCTTCAAAAGCGGATATCCATCCGCATACTTTACCGTAACGTCGCCGTGCAGACCGTCCTTGCAGATGAATTCTGCTACTTCTTCTACGCTACGCAGCGTTTTATTGCGAATGATAGACGAACCGATGAGCTTAGGATGTTCCTCTAAGTCTTTATATTCGCCCTGCTCGTATCGTAAAACAAATCGGGAATGTCCGTAACGCTCACAGCTTTTCGTTAAGAAGTCAACTTGACTCTCCATCCGTTGTTTTAAATATGTCACTTCTTCCACCGTGGCGTTTCGCATATCGCCTTCCCCATAAACATATCGATCCGATTTTACTTCGATTTCTTGATCTTCGGATAATCGGTTCATAAATTCTTCATAAGCCCTCCAGCCTTGAAGATCGCTTTTTCTTCTCGGTATCCCTCCCACTATAAACCTTGATTCTACCGCCCCTGACTTCATCGTCACAACCGAAAATAATACTGCCATTTACATTCCTCCCATTTTTATATCGTTTTCAACGTCAATGATTTGCTCTAACGACTTACCCGACGGAATATATACGAAACCGCTATTTACGAATTGACCGTTATACTCGTTACAGATATACCGCCCAAAATTACGATAATCGATAAAGTCTTTCACTTCGTCGGCGCATTCATAATCGGAATCATACTCTACCAAATGCTGACCAAGCTCATGTTCATCCGAAATGCCATCTATATAATTGAATTCATCCAAATGATTGATAAGTGCCGTTGCCTCTTTTGCGGAAGTTACATCCGCATAGTCTGCTACCGCGATAAACATTTCCACGTCATCAAGATACTCCGCGCGCTTTGCAAATGCGTTAACAGCGTAAATGTCTTCGCCGTTTACAATATTTTCCAACAGCTCCGCATACGTGCCGTTCGTTGTATTACAATATATCATCATTGCATTGCAATTTGCAGGTCCCTCCAACCCAAGCCGCGATAACGCTTTCTTGATGGCAATATCTTCTTCAGGAAGATATAAATATTCTTTTGCACCGAGAAAGTCAAGCTCCATTTCTAACAGGTGTTCCTTATACGCATAAGCAGGAAACGTTTCCCCTTTGTATACTTCTTCAAAAGGTATATCGTCATTAACGAACAACAAACCTTTTTCCGTCCAAATACCTTTACCCGATTCAAGCAATTCCTTGCCGATTTTCGCATACTCGGCATCTTTGCTTTTATCCGCAGGAATCGCCAGATTGCGCGTTATCATATGAGTTCTGCCTACCGCCGTCATATCCCCTATATTTTGAATTAGAGTATATCGCTGATCATTGAAAGTTAGATTGATTAGATCCTTCGCTGAACCAAAGCCTTCCTTTCTCGCTACTACCGCAAATTTATCCATTTGAGCGTTCGTCATACCTTCTAACAGCTTCCCAAGATAATTCGCCTCATCCAAGTCAAGATATTTTCCCGCTAACAGTTCCAAGCCATCCCCTTCCAATACTTCCACCACATGCAACGGTGGTGGCAATTCGTCCGTTATTCCTACTTCGCGGAGTTTTTCCGCTAAATACTTTTCCGTACACGGAAATCCAATGACCGTTTCCATATCACAATTTCTCACTTTGACTTCTATCATTCGTCTTCCCCCTTATAGTAAAGCATTCTCGAAAGCCCGATCCTGCGGATATCCATTGCCGTATAAATCAATTTCCACAGCCTTGCCGATACCACATCTCGATCCGACAAATCCTTCATCGTCAGGTGCGTTGTACCCAGCCCCAAATCCTTTGCGCAGCAGAATAATGCATACCCTTCTTCCGTGCATTTGCCTACCCTTACGCGATGTATAGGAATTTTATTGTCTATCATATAAATTCGGCATTTGTCCCACAGCTTTCTCTCTGCCGTCAAAAGATAGACGATGCACATCTGCACGTTGTCTTTCTTATCCATCTTTTTAGTTGCGCTCTTGAAAAGCGCCTTGTGCTTGTCGTTCTTAAAATACATTTTTTCCTTGTACCCTCCTGTAATTTTTAGAAATAAAAAAAGCCGACTGTTTCGTCAACAATCGGCTCAATTTCTTGTTTTGAGTATTTCCCCGCCCCGCACGCATTCGCGCGAAATTCGGGCTGTTTTGGGCTTAGTTTTCGCTACTGTGCGATTATAGGTTGAGGCGGTTCTGCATCTTCCGTGAATTCAGGGAAAACTGATTCTTCTTTCTCTTCCAACCTTATCTCGCTTCCGTCAGTTGTTTTAAAGTCAAGCCCCATTTCTTTTATCACATGCACCATCTCTTTTGCCACGCCCATATCCTTAGATAAATCGGTAAGCGTTCGCACCACAAAGCATTCAGCTCCTTTTGCAATCGGTTTCATTTCCGATAATAGCAACAATACCTTCCACGATGTCATATCGTTAAATTTTTCATCGTTCATATCTATCACTACGTTACCCATGCGAACATCATACTCGTAGCCATTTCTCTCAAGGAATTGTTGCACCTCGGACATCTTTTGCGCGCACTCGGCTTTTGATGCCCAAAGCCCAACCCGCATAAACATATATGCTTTTTTCTTTTGATTCTTCCGCCTTTTCACAGTACTGCCCCTTTATTGCAATTTTCCATCAATTTTAATAAGGCAGTCCGTGAGTGTTGTAAAATGTCTATCTATCTCTACCATCGCCTTTATAAAATCTTTCCATGTTATGCTACCCTGCTCTTCCGCATAGGTCGCACAGTCAATCTTATCTTCGAGAATGTAGACTTTTACGCCGATTTCCTTTAAAGCATACACTGCATCCGCTTTTGCAGATAAGCTCAGCCCTAATGTTTCTTGCGCGGGTACGATAAGATATTTACAGCCCTGTTCGAGCAGCATACCTTTTATTTCTTCAAGCGCACGTCTTTCGATTAGATTGTCAAGAATGTCATCGTCTTTGTATGCATCCGTAAGCTCAAATCTTCCGTCTTTTTCAATCTGTTCTTGATATCCTTTAAAGAACATATCGAATTCTTCGGTCGACTCCATACCTTGACACGCATAAAGAATTGCTTTTACCCTCGTGGTGTCCTGTTGTGTTACTTGTTCTGTCATATTGATACCTCCTATTGGGCTTTCGCCCTATATTTTTGTACCGCAAACAATACCACAGAATTTTTCGAATATCCAGCAAAAAACGCCTCTTTTTTGAATATTTTTCAAAGAAATTTTTTACTATTCTTGAACCATGCCGTCGCTCGGTTCAAAATGCGTATTCATTACTGAAAAATCCTTTTCGGGATACCCATGTACGAGTCTTTCCATAATTCCATCCATTTCTTGGTCCTGCTCGTAAGTGATATGTCCGCACTCATCCCGCGCATAATTTACGCTCTTGAATATGAGTTCTGCTTGGTCTGCTGTAAATACCTTATTCCCATCCACAAGCTTTGCGCGAATGGCAAAATCTTCTTTCGCTTTTGTAAAGCTATCCGTATAATGCCCATACGCTAAATACGCTCCCCCCTCGGTCTGCCACCACGTTGCAAACTGAAAACCGCGATTCTTATTATACGCGCCTGCAAGCACCGTATCTCCGTATTCCAAAAACTTATGATAATTAGATACGGATTCCACCTTCATCGGCAAACCATTTTCGTATAGCCGCGCACATTCTTTTATCTCAGAGGCTTCTTCAAAAATCTTTTGTGTAAACTGGCTATAATTCGACTCGTTGATAATCTTGCTATCATATACCAATTCGCCGTTCTTCCCTTGGTCGCAAAGGAATACGCCGTTATGATAAATTTTCAGCATTTCGCTTTCTTCATCATATACTGCGCCGTAACCTTGTTCCTTTAACCTTCGTTTGAGTTCTTCTTGATAAATCGTCATTCTTTTCCCTCCTATATCGTTTGCGTCATTCCTTGACTCATTGTTTCAGTTTCCGTGATGTCCATTAAGCCCTTCGGATCGATAATCACTTCTGATTCGCGTCGTTCGCCAAAATAGGCATATACATCTTTCTTATGGATTTGCGCTTCGTATACCGTTCCGTTTTCATCAAATCGATGCGCAAACCATTCCGCAGTCTTTTCATCCAACGTCCACGACAGCGCTTTTATATTCTTTGCGTTATGGGACGTCACCCCCCGATAAACCGTAAGCGTATCATCCAAGCTTTCCCATCGCTTATAATCTTCTTCCGTCATAAGCGCTTTTTTATCTGCTTGCTTGAACATTAAAAGCAGTTCTTTTTTGCTCACGTTCGCATCGCCGTTGGGATTTTCCGAACGCACCCACGCATCCCCAAGTATGTTTGAAAAGTCTTCTTTAGACAAATACGGCTCGGCGTATTTCAAATACGTCAAGCCGTAGGGTTTATTCGTCATCATATAAATTTCGTATGCGCTTTTTGCATTCTTAATCCATTCTTTCATCCATTCTTGCCATCGCTTTAAATTTTCTTCACTTTCGGTAATGTCAATTATTTGTAATACACCATCTTTCTTTGCTGTGGCAATCCCACTTGATGTAAATGGATGCTGCACCACCACTGGCGAATACGGTGTTTTATGAACAGGCGTTAAAAGCAACATTCTTGCTATTGATTTTACTTTCTCTAAATCTGTTTTTTCTCTCATCATTTCTCCTTCTAATTTTGGGCATAAAAAAAGCGCAAAGAATTTTCCATTCTTCACGCATTTTTTATTAAATTTTATCGGCTGTTGGGTTCAAGTCCTGTCAGAACCCCAAAATTGCCATTTTACAGCAGTATTTTTGTAAAAAAATATCACGCTTTTCGACATGCAAAAACCCCTGGATTTTCCAGGGGTTTCGCACGATTACAGCAGAATCGTTCTCTTTATGTGGTGCGGATGAAGGGATTTGAACCCATACGGAGTTACCCACAGGAACCTGAAACCTGCGCGTCTGCCAGTTTCGCCACATCCGCTTATCGTTCTTTTGTTGCTCGGTGAGAACTTTAACACCGCGGCAGAATTCTCTGCTTTTTATAAACACGGCTCTATTGCCGTTTTTATCAACGTTCCGTCCTTTCGTTCTATCTTCCAACCCGCGCCGCCGCTTGTCACGCTTCCGACAATTTGTCCGTCCTCTATCACCAACGCCGCATCGTCTTCTATCCCAAAAGCACAGTCGTAATTATAACACACTATTTTATCAAAGTCAAGCATTCTCGACCCATAATGCGGAGAAATTACCCCCTCTATCCAATTTAAACCTTTAAACATACTGTACTTTTCATCGGTTTCCCCGTTCACCAAAGCCGAGTCCGTATAAATATCCGAAAACCAACAAATCGCCCCTGCGGATAACCCAGCGATGATAACTCCCCTCTCGTACGCGTCTTTTATCAATCCCAAAAGCCCCGTTTGTTTCCAGCTTTCCATCATAAAAACCGTGTCGCCGCCGCCTACGTATATCACGTCCGCTTTTTCAAATTTGGCTTTCATCTTCTCCAAATCCACTTCTTTAAACACGCTAAGCGCGACGTCCGTTTTGATATTGAAAACGCCCGTGTAAACCTTATGAAAAGTATTGTAATACGGCATAAAATCATGGCTGGCAGTAGGGATAAACAAAGCGTTTGCCCTGTTTTCCCCTGCTCGTACTTTCGCTAAATTCGCGATATATTCGTCTATTTTAAGAGTCGTTCTCTCGCGCAGTTCCCCACCGCCGATTGCTATGATTTTTTTCATGATTTTTCCTATTATTTGCTTGTTATCAAGCCGTTTATTCTTTCGATAATGTCGCCCAACGTATCAATAGAACGCTTGACGAGTGCTTCAAATTCTTCTTCCGTGATATATCCGTTGCCCGATTCTTTGACAAGCTCGGTCGATAATGCGTCCAACGTATTGGCTATCCCTTCGCAAACGATGTCTTTTTTGCTGTCGGCGATTTGGAAAGCGTACCAAAACGCATTGGCTACAAACTTGTTCAAATACAGCAAACGGCTGCCTGCTAAAACTTTTACGTTCCCCTTGTCCGACAAAATCTGTTCGGCTACGACTTTGGCTTTTACACAGCTCTTTCTAATCGTTTCCAAACGCATTTCGCTCTTGGTTTTTCCTTTCATCAGCACCATAATAATAAGCACGAGAAGAATGACCAACGCGCAACCGCCGTAATACAGACAATTTTTCGCTACGTTAGCGCTTACAAGTAATGCGTTCATCATATTATTTGTCCTCCTTCGCGTTGATGACACGTACATCATACGTGGTGTAAGGAACTTCGATACCGTTTTCCGCAAACAGAACCAGTACCTGTTCTAAATAGTCCAAACGAATATTCCAATACTCCGAAGCTTTGCCCCATACGCGCAAGGTAATATTCAGCGAACTGTCGCCGTATTCCGTCAAACGACAGAACGGAGCGGGATTTTTTTCCACTCTTTCGTCCTTTGCTACGTGGTCCAAGAGCAATTTTTTCACCTTTTCCACGTCCGTACCGTATGCCACAGGGAACACCAAATCCACACGGCGCAAAGGCATTTTGCTGTAATTGATAATGGTAGAACCAAACACGGTGTTGTTGGGAATGACAACCGTCAAATTATCCACCGTAACCAACTTCACGCAAAAGAGCTTTACCTCTTTTACCGTACCGCACGTACCGCCGATATCCACGAAATCCCCTGCGCTGAAAGGTTTGGTGAAAATCAACAAAATCCCGTTTGCCAAGCTTGCCAACGTGTTCTGCAAACCCAAGGCAACGGCGAGCATAACCGACGACAAAGCCGCAATGATACCGCTGGTAGAAAACCCGAGCGCACCGATCATGACAATCAGCAAAACAACGTACGCCACAAGCACGATAATCGACGTGATAAAGGACGCCGCCGCATTGTCCACGTTGCGGCTCTTTGTCGAAGATCTCTTTACCGATTTTTTGATGATAGCGATTACCAACAACCCCACCACGAACACGACAAGCGCCATAATCAGCACTTTGCCGTAACCGTTGATGAAGCTCTTGCCCGCTTCTACAATTTGGTTTAAAAATTCTTGCATTTTGTATCCTCCTCGCGTAAGGTTTTTCGCCTTAACGCATTATTTACAGTATTTTTCTTCAATCGCTTTAATCTTTGCGATACGCCTATCGTGCCGCTCTCCGCCCTCATATTCGCAGGTCAAAAACGCGTTCACAATCTCTTCCATCAAGCCCTCGCCAACGACTTTTTCGCCAAAAGCGATCATGTTTGCGTCGTTGTGATAGCGCGTGTATTTCGCACAGTATACGTCATGACAATGCGCGCAGCGAATCCCCGGCACTTTGTTTGCCACAATGGAAACGCCTATCCCCGACGAACAGACGACAATGCCCCGTTCGCATTCTCCGCAAGCGACCGACTCCGCCGCCAACAAGGCAAAATCCGGATAATCGCAGGACTCGGCTGTCTTTGTGCCGAAATCCACAACTTCATGCCCGTTCTTTTGTAAATATGCCACCAAAGCATTCTTTAAGCGCAATCCGCCATGATCGCACGCAACTGCAATTTTCATATATTGTCTCCTTACTTACTCTATGACTTTTTCGTTTATTCCATGATACGCAACTGCACGTTGCCCGATTCTTCCGCCGAGGAAGACGCCGCGGTCTTTTTTGGTCTGCCGCGTTTTTTGGGTTCGCCCGTCGGTTCGGGTATGGGATTTTTTCTCGGCCTGCCGCGTTTTTTGGGCGGTATCGGGTTTCCGTTTTCGTCCGTTTTAGGCGTTGCCGCTTTGGGAGCGCGGGGCTTGGGTTTTGCCGAAAGCTCTTCCAAGCGCAGTTTCTCGATAAGATGCGTCATACCCGCCGATAACAGCCCGAAAACGTAACGATAACATTCAATATCCCTGCCATACGGGTCCATGACCTCGTATCCGCTGATTTCCGCAAAAGAATACACGTTGTTGGGGATTTCTTCCTCTCCGATTCGATCCGCTTTCCGCAAAGCCTGCCAACGCATATCCATCAATCTGTCTTTTTGTTCTTCCGTCATGCAAACGATTGCAAACGCGTCGCGCAAATCCCTATCCTTAATCGGCGCGGAAGCAAACTCCGCAGCGGATAGCCCGTGTTCTTCCAAAACCTGCACGGATTTGGGGTTCATGGGCGTGCCTTTTGTCGCCCGAAGCCCTGCCGAATACACGCAAAATCCTTTGATTTTCCGTTCCGCTATTTTGCTTTCGAGCAACCTTTCCGCCATGGGAGAACGACAGGTATTCCCCGTACAAACAAATATGATTTTTTTGCCCGTTTTTCTTTTCATCGCGTACCTGCCCCCTCCTTTTTGCTTTTTTTAATGCGCTACGTCCACCGAAACGCAAGCTTTGCGCAACCGGTTTAATACCCCTGCCATCACCCCGTCCGTCTTACGAGGTTCTACGGCGATAAGTACGTCGCATACTTTTTCCGCCTCTCTTAAAAGCGTGTATAATCTGTTTGCCATTTCTTCTTCCGTGTTCCCAAGATTGAGTATTTGTACACCCAAGCAGCAAAACGTATCCACCAAGCCGCTCTCGCAAAGCACGGCTACTTTTTTACCTGCCGATTGCTCGTTTTGGCACGCGATATACGCTTTTTCGCAGTCCGTGTACGCAAACAACGCCGTTTGGCAACGCGGTGAATAATGTTTGTACAAAACACCGGGGCTTTTGACCTTTTCCCCAGCGGAGAAATTCGGTGTGTATTCTTGACAATCCCCAACCACAGCGGCTATCATTTCGCGCGTAATCAGTCCCGGACGCAAAATGACGGGTATATCGCCCGTAACGTCGCAAACGGTACTTTCGATGCCGCCCACGCACTCGCCCCCGTCCAAAATTAAAGGGATTTTCCCAACAAAGTCCTCGTAAACGTGCTGCGCGGAAGTGGGAGAAACGTGTTTGGATATGTTGGCACTGGGCGCGACAATCGGGACGTCCACCGCGCGGAGCAAAGCTTGCGCGCCGTCATGCGAAGGCACACGCACCGCCAGGGTATCCAAACCACAGGAAACGTGTTTGCTTACCTTGCCCGTCGAGGGATATACCAACGTCAACGGCCCGGGCAAAAACGCTTCGCGCAGTTTTTTTGCGTAAGGGGGATCGCGGTCGATAATTTTGGATAAATCGTAGCCGGTATGCACGTGCGCAATCAAGGGATTGTCGTTGGGTCTGCCTTTGACCTCGAAAATGCGCTTTACCGCCCCGTCATCAAAGGCGTTTCCGCCAAGCCCGTACACCGTTTCCGTCGGTATCGCCACCACACCGCCGTCGAATATTAAATTTTTCGCCTCTTCGATGGATTGCGGCGTAATACCTTTGATTTCCGTCTTCATCTTACTGCTATACCCTAACCTGCCTTTTTCTTATTCAAAAGGAATTTCATCGTCCGCCTTTGCCAAATCGCCTTTCCTCGGCGGCATGGGCGGTTCCGGTACTCCGTAATCGTCGTCGGGCGCTACGTACTCCTCGTCGTCATCGTCAGGAATTCTCGGCGTCGTGCCGTATTGAGGCGGCTCGTCGTCGCGGTTTTGTTCGTCTACGTCCACGAACTTGGTATATTCGCCGATGAACTTCAAAGAAACTCTGCCCTGTTCGCCGGCTCTGTGTTTTGCAAGAATAAGTTCCGCCGCGCCTTTGACAATTTTACCCGAATCGATTTCTTCCTTGGTTGCAATCGCTTCCGGACGGCTGATGAACATTACGATGTCCGCGTCTTGCTCGATAGCACCCGATTCACGAAGATCGGAAAGCTGCGGTTCTTTGGACTGGATACGGCGCAGCTGCGAAAGCGCGATAACCGGCACGCCCAGCTCTTTTGCCATAATCTTCAAGTCACGAGTAATCGACGCGACTTCCTGTTGTCTGTTTTCCGCTCCTGCGAGGTTGGAATCCCCACTGGACATAAGCTGGATATAGTCGATCATAATCAAATCGACGCCGCCTGCCGTAGTCTTCAAACGACGGCATTTGGACAAAATTTCCGCAGGCGTAACGCGCGAGGAATCGTCAATGTAAATATTACTCTTTTTCAGCTGATCGCCTGCCAGCATCAATTTTTTCCATTCTTTTGCCGAAAGTTCGCCCGAAAGCGCGTTTTTCATGCTTACGTTCGCATACGAACAAATAAGTCTTTGCACGATTTCGTGGCGAGGCATTTCGAGGGAGAACACCGCACAGGTCTTTCCTGCGCGCAGTGCCGCATGTTCGACAATGTTCATTGCAAGCGAGGTTTTCCCCATGCCCGGACGAGCCGCAAGGACGATGAGCGCACCCGATTGCAAACCGTTGGTCATTCTATCCAAACGCTTAAAACCCGTAGGAATCCCCTTAAACGCGTCCTGATCCGATTGCAATTTTTCAAATTTTTGCAATACGTCACCGATGATATCGTCGTCTTTCATGCTGAGCAAAGCCGAGCGTTCCGTCTGTTTGGAAATATCGTAAATACTCTTTTCCGCAAAGGCGAGCGACGTCTTTTCGTCCACCCCTTTCATGGAAGTTTCGATAATTTTACGGGACGCGCGAATGAGCTTTCTATTGATGCTGTCGCGTGCGATAATATCGTAATAGGATTTGTAGTTTGCCGTGGAAGGCGTGATTTGCGTGAGCTCGGTCAAATACATGATACCGCCTGCTTTTTCCAGCGAACCTTCGTTTTCCAAATCGTCGGAAACGGTGACGAGATCCACGGGTTTTCTATCGTTGAATACCCGTTTCATGGCGCGCAAAATATATTTGTGCGATTCCTGATAAAAATCGTCCTCCGTCAGTTTTTCCACGAGGTCTGCCGTAATCTCGCTATCAATCAACAAACACCCCAGCAGCGCCATCTCGGCGTCGCGGTTATAAGGCATCGTATTGGTTTCGTTTGCCATACTCGTTCTCCTTGTCTTTTCGGGCAAAGTACGCTTTCATCGCGTACCTGCCCCATTCATTTTTTTCATTAGTCTAATAAACTCTTAAATTCCTGTAAGGTCGAAGAGAATTCTTCCATAGCCGCTTCAAAAGGCGCTTTGGTCGTCAAATCTACGCCAGCCTTTTGGAGAATGGATACGGGATCGGTGCAACCGCCCGAGGAAAGGAACGTAAAGTAATCTTTGACAGCACTTTCCCCTTCCGTCAAGATACGCTTTGCAATCGAAATCGCCGAAATGATACCCGTTGCGTATTTGTATACGTAGAACGCGTTGTAGAAATGGGGAATTCTCGCCCATTCGTATGCAATCTGTTCGTCGTGGATAATCCCTTCGCCATAGTACTGCTTGTTAAGGTCGTAATAAACAGCATTCAAGCTTTCTTTCGTGAGTGCTTCGCCTGCTTCCGCTTTCGCGTGCGCAATCTGTTCAAACTCCGCAAACTGCGTCTGACGGAACATCGTGGCACGGATCATGTCCATGTAATAGTTGAGCAAGTACTTTTTAAGGTTCTTATCCTCGCTCTTTTTATAAAGATGCTTCAAAAGCAATACTTCGTTAACCGTACTTGCGATTTCTGCAAGGAAAATCGTATAGTTTGCCTTTGCGTAGGGCTGCGTTTCGTTGGATTTATAAGTGTGGATCGCGTGGCCCATTTCGTGCGCAACGGTGAAGATATCGTTGGTCGTTTCTTGATAGTTAAGCAATACGTACGGATGAGTATCGTACACGCCCGTAGAGTACGCGCCGCTGCGTTTGCCTTCGTTTTCGCAAACGTCGATCCAACCCTCTTCCTTGCCTTTGCGCAGCAAGTTTTGATAGCCTTCGCCAAGAGGTGCAAGACCTTCGATTACCAAATTGTACGCGTCTTCAAAAGGCAATTTAATGTCTGCGTTTTCCACCAAAGGTACGTAGATATCGTACATGTGCTGTTCGTCAAAACCGAGCACTTGTTTTCTGGTAGCAATATAGTCGTGCATGATAGGCAACGCACCGTGTACCGCTTCAATCAAGTTTTCGTAAACCACGGGGCTGACGTCTTCGCCTTCCATCGCTTTCGCCATGCAGCTTTCGTACTTTCTTACCGTCTTATAGAAAACGTTCTTCTTTACGTTGCTCGCATACGTCTGCGCGATGGTGTCAATCAATTTAATGAACGCGCCGTAGTATTTTTCAAACCATTCCTTTCTCTCTTCCGCCGTGCCCGTGTGCAACGCAACGCCGTAAAGACCGTGGCTCATCGGGACTTCCTGACCGCCAAGCTTTGCCGTAGGCAAGTTCAAGTTCGCGTTGTTGAGCATAGAGAAAACGCTTTGGAAATCACGCATAACGTCACCGCCGAGCGCAAGGATTTTCTCTTCGCCTTCGCTTAAAACATGCGCTTTGGATTTTGCCACTCTGCGCAAGCTGTATTCGTATTCCGCGAAATCGGGGTCGTCGATAAAGGATTGTAAAACACTCTCGTCAAGCGCCGTGAGTTCGGGTTCTACGTAGGACATCTGCGCAAACAAACGGGAGAACATCGCGCTCACGCGTGCGTTCGCGGACGTATATTTTGAAATGCGCACGTCTTCGTCATGGCGCATATGCGCGTAGATATACAACTTTTCCAAACGGCGCGAAAGGGTGTCGCTGAGCGTGAAATACGCTTGAAGGTCCGCTTTGTTGTGGAGCTTGCCCTTGAACTGTGCGAAATCGAATTTCGAATATTCTTCATCAATTGCTTTGAATTCTGCTTCCCAAGCGTCATCGTCGGGGAAGATGTCGGTGAGTTTCCATTTTAAATTTTCTGCAACGTCTTTTCTTTCCATAATCGTAATCTCCTTGTACTGTTAATATTTTCGAAAAAAACTTTTTAATTTTTAAAGCTGTGAATGGGTGCGGGGATATTGCCGCCGCGATTGATGAGGCGGGAGGAATCGCAGTTATGCACGGGCATAATCGGCGCTCTGCCCAAAAGTCCGCCGAAGTTGACCTGGTCGCCCACCGTTTTGCCGGGCGCGGGAATAATGCGCACCGCCGTCGTCTTATTGTTAATCATACCGATAGCCGCTTCGTCTGCAATCATCGCCGCAATCGTCGTTGCCGGCGTATCGCCGGGAATGGCAATCATATCCAAACCCACGCTGCAAACGCAGGTCATCGCTTCCAGTTTATCCAACGTGATTTTGCCTGCCTCTGCCGCACGAATCATGCCGATGTCCTCGGATACGGGGATAAACGCGCCCGAAAGTCCGCCCACACGCGAGGACGCCATAACGCCGCCCTTTTTCACCGCGTCGTTGAGCATCGCAAGCGCCGCCGTCGTGCCGTGACCGCCAACCGTCTCAATCCCCAGCTCTTCCAAAATCTGCGCTACCGAATCCCCCATTGCAGGCGTCGGAGCGAGCGACAAATCGACGATACCGAACTGCGCGTTCAAGCGCTTTGCCGCTTCTTTGGCGACCAACTGACCGGCTCTTGTAATCTTGAAAGCCGTGCGTTTAATCATTTCCGCCGCTTCCGTTAAATCGGCGTTCGGGATTTGCTCCAAAGCATGCTTGACAACGCCCGGGCCGGATACGCCGACGTTGACGACGACGTCCGCCTCGCCTACGCCGTGGAACGCGCCTGCCATGAACGGATTGTCTTCTACCGCATTACAAAAAGCCACCAGCTTTGCCGCGCCGATACCGTCCGCGTCTTTCGTCAGCCACGCCGCTTCCTTGAACACCTCGCCCATGAGCTTGACCGCTTCCATGTTGATACCCGTCTTGGTCGAACCGACGTTGACGGAAGAACAGAGGCGTTTGGTCGTGGCAAGTACTTCGGGAATAGAGCGAATAAAAATCCTCTCGTATTCTGCCGTCGCTTTGTGTACCAGAGCGGAATAACCGCCCAAAAAGTCGATACCCAACGTACCAGCCGCGTCGTCAAGCGCTTTGCCTATCAACGGTGCTTTTTCGGGGAACGCCGCGCAAAGCATGCTGACGGGAGTTACCGAAACGCGTTTGTTAACAATGGGAATCCCATACTGCGCCGACAAATCCGCGGCTGTTTTTACTATATTTTCCGCTTTGGTACAGACGAGGTCGTACACCTTTCTCGCCGTTTCTTCTGCGGTATCCCGAATACAACTAAGCAACGAAAGCCCCATTGTAATCGTGCGGATATCCAGGTGTTCCTCCTGCACCATCGCAATCGTTTCCAATACGTCCTTATTGCTGAACATTCTCTTTCTCCTCCGCTTGTTAAATGCTATGCATTGCGTTGAAGATATCTTCGTGTTGCAAATAAATAGACATGCCTATCTGCTTTCCAAGCTCTACGCAATCCTGCGCCAAAACGGAAAGCTCTTCTTTTGCCTCCGAAAGATCGGCAATCATAATCATCGCGAAATATTCTCCCAAAATCGTCTGAGAAATGTCCTCGATGTTGACCCCTCTTTCCGCCAAGAATGCGCTCACCTTTGCAATGATGCCTTTCTTGTCCTTTCCTGTAACCGTTACGACTGCTCTCATACTAACTTCTCCTTTTGCGTATGTTAAACGTTCTCTTGCGAGTCGTTCATTTCCGTTTCTAAGCTATCCTCGTTCTCTTCGTATTCTTCCTGTTCTTCGTCGTATTCGTCTTCTTCTATCTCTTCAAATTCAAGCGCTTTCTTTTGTAAAATCGTATACTGGATAATGAAATTGCTCTGCGTTACGTACTGTACGTAATCTCCGCTTTCAAACGGGGGCAAGGATTTTTCGATATCGCAATATACTTCGCGATCCATCCATTCTTGCTTTTTCTTGTTCCAAGTTTCAAATACCGCAAATACAACGTCGATATTGTCCTTTTGCAGCGTCGGCTTTTCAAAACAGTAAAAATAATTCTTTTCCTCGTTTTTCAAACCGTCGGAAACGTAACTGAGCATTTTGTAATACCGCTTTACGCGGCTGTACTTGATTGCCATATACGGAAAAGCAAATATCACGTACAAAGCCGTTCCCACGTACACGCACGCTTTGGGCAAATCCTGCTCGGGCGCTTTGTACGGCAGGGTGATATAATAAAGCAGCCACGCGATACAAAACGCCAGATACACCGCCGTCACCCCTAAAAACAGACCGAAAATCCTCTTTTTTTGTTTATACACCGCCAAAAAATCGGCGTCGCTGTAAACAGTAACCATTTTTCTCTCCTAATTTTTACACTCTATTACGGATTGTACACGAACAGCACGCCAAGCGTTCCGCGGCCGCAATGGCTGGTGATAATTGAACCGGCTACCGTCTCGATGATTTCGTCAAACTCAAAGTTTTCCTTTACCGCTTCTTTTGCCGCCTGTACCAAGCTTTCGTCAGCAGACGAATGGGTGACAAAACAACGGCTCTTGTCATAGTCGGGGTATTGTTCTTTGAGATCGGCTACGTACTGTTTGATCAAGAACGACATCTTGCCTTTGTACTTTTTCCCGGGTACAAGCTGACCGTTGTCCATGTAGATAAGGGGATGGATTTTGAACATGCTTGCCACCGTTTTTACCATACCGGAAACGCGTCCGCCCTTATGCAAATAATCCAAATTATCCGGCACGAACGAAGTATTGATACGGGTGCGAAGCGCAAGCAATTCTTTTTCAATCTCGCTCGCCGTCTTCCCCTCGTCGCGCATATCCGCCGCCTTCAAAACAAGCAACCCTTGCCCAGAAGAAAGCGCCATCGAGTCGATAACACGGACCTTTCCGCCGAACGCTTCCGCCGCCTGCTTTGCAAAGTTATACGAACCGGAGCTCTTGGACGAAATGTTGATGTGGATAAGCTCGTCCGCGCCGACAAGCTGTTCCTTGAAGAAATCTTCGTAATCGCCGATGCTCGGCGCGCTGGTTTTCGGGAGTTCTTTGGTCTCCGCTACAAACGCGAAAATATCCTCGGGTACGATGTCCACGCCGTCGTGATATGCCTTTGCGCCCAAATTGACCTGCAAGGGTAATATCACGATGTCGCGCGTTTTTACAAGTTCGCCTAAATCGCAAGTGCTGTCCGATGTAATACGAATTGCCATGATTTTATTCTCTCCTTTGTCATGTCTGTAATATTTTTATGTTAAATTTCTGCTTTTTAAGGAGAAAGATTACTCTTTCGTGTTCCAAAAAAAGATTTTTTCCAAAAGTTTTTGGTGCTCGATCGCCCACTGCGGTACGATTCCTACGATATCCGAACGCTTGTACAGCCGATCCAAACGCGAACCCGAGGGCTGATTGTAACGGCTGTCTTGGCTGTTGTTTCGATTGTCGCCAAGGAAAAAAACTTCCCCCGCCCCCACGACGTATTCGCCGAAATCGTAGTTTGCTTGATTGCTATAATACGCATACGGTTCGTACAAAACCGTCCACTCGTCCGAGCCTGCATACATAATTTCGATTTGCCCGTCCTCACAGCGCACCCTGTCCCCCTCGATTGCGATTAAACGCTTGATGAGGTATTTGGTCTTTTGCGCCTCGGGAAGATTATCGTCAAATTCCGGATAATCGCCCACGTACACCACGATGACGTCGCCGCGCTTAGCGTCCGCTCCGTCCGTATGTTTCATGAGTAACATTTCACCGCTGTATAACGTTTGACACATAGAACTACCCGAAACGGTGACGCCGCCGTAATGCAAAGTCCAGTAATAGCGGAACGCAAATACCGCCAAAATCACCGCCATCAAAACGGTGAAAAAAACCGTCGTGGCGCGGCGTTCCTGATTATGATACAGGTCTTCGTACAGCGCGCTGTCTTTTAAATTTTTATCATAACCGTTCAATCCGACACCTCTGTTTGCACCGCTTTCGCCCGTTTTTTAACTTCGTCACGAGTCATATTGACGTATTTTCCGCAAGTGGCGCACTGCAATTTCACGTCCGCGCCGACGCGCACGATTTTCCATTCTTTCCCACCGCAAGGGTGCTGTTTTTTCATGGTAATCATCTCGCCAACTTCGTACACGGTGCGCTCCTTTTTCTATCTCTTTTTTCTATCGCCTTATGCCGTTTCGGCACAATCTATTTACAACCAAAGAATGTTGGTGATACCAAACTCTAATTCCTCGTCCGCGCAATCGAAGACAAGGGCGTTGCCGCTGCTGAAATTGTCCAAGGGGAAACCGTATTCACCGCCCTTGAAATCGCTGGCTTTCAAAATGATACGTTTCCATTTTCCGCCGCCTTTAATCGGCACTAAACAGGTATAGCTAACCTCGTCCTTTTCCACGTTCGCCACTTCGATGGAGACTTTTAACGTCTGCGATTCATGCGAATACGCGTCAAACTCCAACAAAGCGTTTTCGGGCGGCACAAACCGAGGCGAGCTTATCTTATACGTGCGGATACCGCCAACCGAGTACACACCGCCGATATCCCCGTACCCTTTCATGAGCTTTGGTACGGCGTGATGTTCAAGGAAAATCTCCCCGACGGAATATTCTTTATGCTCCGCGATACTGAAACTGTCCAAACTTGTGCCGGTAAAGATTTTCCTGTTCCGCACGGCGTTGGGGTTGGTCTTGGTGAAGCGTTTTGCAACGATTTTCGACATCACGCGGAAACCGTTGATATATTTGGCATACGCGAACACAAACACAGCCGTTGCCCCGTCGAAGGGCACAATCGTATGCGAAATTTTGCCGTTTTTCACCGTTCTGCCGTCCGCTTTGAACATACAACGCCATTCTCGATACGCCGACTTGGTCTTGACGTCCGCTTCGGCGAAATAGATACCCGTTTCTTCCAAAATCCCTTCGGGGTCGCATTCCACGTCCACGCGCAACCCCTCTTCCGTTTCCTTTAACGCTACGTTCAAGGTATCGGGGATATAAATTTCTCTGCCCTTTAAATTCTTTTCCAAGAAAAGGTCCATATCCGCCAAGCCGTTCGGACCGATACAGCCGCCGCTCTCCAACGAATACGCCAAAGCGTTGCCGTCTGAATTGCCGATTCTCGAATAGGTATCGTAGGCTCTGTCGCAGTCAAAATCCTTATCGTGCAAAGCGCAAAGCATCAGCACGGGACATTTTACGGACGGAGCATAGGACTGCGCCTCGACCGCCGCGATATAGCGGTGTCTGTCGTCGCTAAGGTTATGCGCGATATCGTCGCCGAACTTTGCAATATTCGCAAAGGAACGCCAGCCTGCCGCGCTGATAGGCACGCCGCATTTTACGTCGGGGGAAAGCATGGTTTGCCATGTGATTTCGCCGCCCATGCGCACGCCGACAACCCCGATTGCTCCAACGTCGGGACGGAATTTTAAATATTCCACGGAATAGAGCGCGACGTACGTCCATTCGAACCACGTCGTCTTATCCGTTTCCAAATCGCGCAGACTGTTCAAGCCCTGGGCTTGTTCGAAATTGCCGTACGCAAGGGACGGGGGGTATACCGTACGCAAAACGCCGTCGCCGTCCCCACTCATTTTCCCCGAATAATCGGGAATGAGCACCGCATAGCCCTTTTCTGCGAAATAAGTTAAAATTTCCTCGTCAACGGGTTTGCCTGCGTCCCCTAAAAAGAGGATAGCCGGTTTTTTACCCTCGCCCTCGGGGCGGCAAAACCGCGCGTAAATGCGCACGCTACCGTCCTCCGACGCATGACCCGAGTACGACACGTGGCTATAACGCCTGCCGTCCGTTTCCTCGATTCCCCATTCACTTGCACCGAGCGGATTTTTTAAATTGTATTTTCTCCATAAAGAAATTGCACTGACAATCGTTTTCATGTTCTATTGTATCCGTTCTTTATTTTTTCTTTTTTATTTCTATTAAAATTTTACAACCTTGATTTGCGAACCGTGGCTCTCGTTTGCCGCCGTCACCAAAATTTTATTATCGATGCGGTGTTTTAATTCCTCAACGTGCGAAATCAAACCGATTGCGAAGTTTTTGCTCAGTTTGGTAAGGACGTCCATCACCACTTCCAACAGGTTTTCGTCCAAAGTCCCAAAGCCTTCGTCCAGGAAGAAGAAATCCACCGAACGGCGAGAACGGTCGCAAATCTCCCCGGAAAGCGCCAACGCGAGCGACAGAGAAACCAAAAACGTCTCGCCGCCGGACAACGTCTTCACCGCGCGAAGATTTCCCCCGTCCAGGTTGTCGCCTACCTTAAATTCCTTGTCTGCATACCGCAAAAAATATCTCCCCGACGTCAGCGAAAGCAATATTTTGCTCGCTCGCACACAGATTTCTTGCAGATATTCCGACGCGATAAATTCCATGAATTTATTTCGGCTCATCAGTTGCCGCAACTCATCGCAAAGGTCTTTCTTTTTCTTCTTTTCTTCCAGTTCTTTTTCAAAGGCGAGGTATTTTTTCCGCTTTTCCTCTAATTGCGCGTGCTCCGTTTTCCCTGCCGCAATCTTCCGATTCAGCTCGTCACGGATTTCCCCTGCTTGCGTTTTTCTATTCGCCGCAAGAAGCAATACTTCTTCGTCAAAATCGGCAAACTTCTGCGCGTTCGTGCTTTCGCACTTGTTCTTAATCAAAGCATATTTTTCAAAAAACGCCTTACAAGCCGCTTGCGCGCTTTCCTCGTCCGCAACGCGCGATAACAAATCCCGCGCCTCTTGTTCCGAAACAAAACCCGTCTGCTGCAACGCCGCCGCAACGTTGTCCCGTAACGTCTGTTCTTCGGAAAACCCCTTTTCATACAACGCTTTCTGCGTTTTTTCTTCCGATTGAAAATCGTGCATTCTTTGGGTTTCGCGCTCTAATTTTTCCTGTAACGACTGCTTTTCTCTTTGTGCCGTGCGCAGTTTATTTTCCAAATCCTGCAAAGAACCAAGCGCTCGAATCTCCGCCGTCTTTTGCTGCGCCGCCTTTAACCTTTCGTGATAGGTCGTGCCGCGTTCTTTGATGACTTTTAAACGTCCTTCGTTGGTCTCGAAATTAAGTTTTTGTTTTTTAACCGCGTCGATTTTATTCTTTAATTCCGCGCGTTTGTTTTCCAGTTCACGGAACGCGATATGCATCTTTTCCATATCGGGCGCGTCCGCCGCCACGGGCGCATACTTGGCAAGCAATACCGCTACGTCCGCGCTAACTACCGGATACTTGTCCGACAAAGCGTGTAAATCCGTCCGAATCTCCGCATACGCTTCCTGCGCGAACACGTCTTTGCAACGACTTTTTACGTAGTCGAGTAAATTTTCATCGTCGCCAAGCGCCGCCAAATCCTTTTCCAGCTCCGCGATTTTTCCATCGAAATCGCTTGCCGGAAATTTATCTTTCCAGTCCTTGTACTCCAACAAACAGTCCTCGTACAATTTTTTCGCCCTTTCTTCCTCGCGTAAGTCCGAGTCCGCGCCTCGTACCTTATCCACCTTGACCGACAAATCTAAAATCTGTCCGTCAAAGTCCGCACCGTTTTGCTTTTCTTTCCACGCCGCGCATATTTTTTCTGCGTTCTTATATTCCTCGGCGGCTCTCTCAAAGCTCCGTTTTGCATCCGCCGTATCCTTGCGGTTTTTCTCCAACGCGTCCGCCTCTTTCACAACCGCCCGTGCAAACGGCAATTTTTCTATCTCCGCGCGCCGTTTCTCCATTTGCGGCAACCGCTGCGTCAGCTCTTCCAGCTGCTTTTTCAAAGCCTCGTATTCAGCCTTTTCCTTTTGTAGCGTCAACAAATCCCGATACTCGTTCTCCGCCGCCGCGTATTTCTTTTCCGCCTCGGACAGCAGTTTGCCGTTTTCGGCTATCTCCGCGCTCTTTGCCTCTAAATCCTCTGCGCTCGCTCCGGCGTTTTCACCCATTTTCGCAAGCACAAGATTGCACTCTTCTTCCGCTTCGTAATACTTTTCGTTGACTTTTTTACTCAGCCGTTCCCCATATTTTTCCAAATCAAACAACCGAGCGACCAGTCTCAATCTCTCCGACGCCGGGGCTTTGACCAAAGCGGCGAAATCCCCCTGCGGCAAAGCGATGCACATCTTGAAATCGGCAAACTCCAAGCCCAAAATTTCCTCAATCTTGGCATCCACGTCACGCATGCCTTCCGCAAGCGCCAACAACTTCCCGTCCGCAGAGTACTCGAATAAAGAAGCTTTTGCCGTGTTGGATTTACGACGGCGTTCCCGATGCACGCGATACGTGCGCGTCACGCCCTCTACCGAAACCTCGAAATCGAAAATAACGTAGGCATTCTCCACGTTGTAATTCAGATAATCGTTGCCGCTGCTGCGCTCGATTTTTCCATACAAAGCCAGGTGAATGCAGTCGAGAATGGTACTTTTTCCACTACCCGTAGCCCCGAACACGCCGAATACGCCGCCCGAAATCAACGCGCGAAAATCAATTTCCGCTTTCTCGGAAAAACTGTTTATTCCGCAAAATTCCAGATAAACGGGTTTCATTCGTATCCTCCTGTTCTTTTTTTACCCTGCTTGCAACGGTTTTTATTCCTGCTCGGCAAGCTCTGCCAAAGTCTGTAAATACAGAGTTTTTAATTCTGTTTTTGGCTCTGTTCCATAACCGGTTTTATAGAAAGCCTCGAACAAAGCTTCGTCGGACATTCCTTTTCGCGATTCAAAACGCAACGTTTCGTCGGTCTTTACTTCCGCCAACAGAGAAACCAAATTTCGGTGCGCGTTCAACGCTTTCGAATCGCTGCCGGAAAGCGGTGCGTCCAACATCAACGTCAGTTCTACCAAATCGCCCGGATATTTTTGTAAAAGTTCCAAAGCGGCATCCACGCCGTTCGCTTGCAACCGAACGAGTTTTTTACCCTTTGTCAAAGGCACGTCCTGTAAATTCTGTACCCCGTCCTTTGTCAAATCGAAAATTTTCACACCCTTGTCCGCGCGTTCATCAAACGCGTATTGCAACGGCGAACCGCTGTAATAACAATGCCCTTTGCCCATGTGTTGTTTCTTGTGCAAATGTCCCAAGGCGATATAATCGCACTTTGGCAAATCTTCCACGGAAATCGCCCGCGCGCCGCCAAGCTCAATGTCCCGCTCCCCTGCGGAAACGCTGCCGCCTGCAACGAACAGATGCGCCACCAACACCGACGGCAAGCCGTCCGTGTTTTCGCAAACGCCCTCGTCTAACCACACCTTCATTTGTTCCACGTAGGACAGGTCGGTTTTTTCTTCCTTGAACCGCGCCTCGTTGGGATAGGGCAGCACGGAAACGTACACCTCGTCCGCGCCGTTTGCAAACACCGCATAGCCTTTTCCGCCGCGCGTGGGGTATGCTTTTCGGGTTGGACTGCGTCGCATTCTCACCGTGCGTGCGTTGCCGACAACGTAAATGCCGTACTCTTCCGCAAGCGGCGCCGCCGCCGAAAGCCGAACGCCGTCGTCGTGGTTGCCGCTAATGAGCAATACCGCGCGTTCCGTTCCCGCAATTTTTTTGATTTTTTCGTAAAAGAGTTCTTCCGCTTCGGCGCTGGGCGTGTACGTATCGAAAATATCCCCTGCCACAAGGACAAGTTCTACCTGCTCCCGTTCGCAAATCTCTGCGATTTCGTCCAAAACTTCCGCCTGCTCGTCCAAGCGTTCACGCGATATCAGACGCTTGCCGACGTGCCAATCGGACGTATGTAAAATTTTCATCGTCTGACCTCCCGTAATTTTTCTCTGCGTATTTTTTCAAAAATCCTTGCAAAACACCTTGCTTTTGCTATCGAAAAAATGTATAATAGTCATACTCGCGCCGCAAAGTGCAGATAACTATACTATTTTATTATACACTATTTCTTTAAAGAAAGCAAGAAAAGAGCAGAGAAAGAAGAAAATTTTTCATAATTTACACATGGTTTTCTCCATTTTTCTTTGCAAGGAGTGATTATGGCTTTTTGTTCCTTTTCCAAGGATAACGACAACGCTTACACCATTGTCGAAAACAAATTCATCACCAAGTACCTGCCGGAAGCGGACGGGTTCGCCGTAAAGGTTTACCTTTACGGACTTTTCCTTTGCGAAAATACCGAATCCGATTTCTCCGTTCGTTCCATGGCGGAAGTCTTAAAAACGACGGAAGAAAAAATTAAGGAAACCTTTGCTTTCTGGGAGGATTACGACCTGGTGGAAATCCTCTCCAAAGAACCCTTTACCGTGCAATATTTGCCCGTGCGTTCCGCCATCGGGAAACCTAAGAAAATCCGCTATGAACAGTACGCCGATTTCAACAAGGATTTGCAAAGAAAAATGCAAAAAGTCGGCAAATTCATCTCCGCAAACGACTATATCAAGTACATGCGCTTTTTGGAAGAAAACGCCATTCAGCCGCAGGCTCTTTTGCTGATTGCGGAATACTGTATCAATAAACAGGGCGCAGCGGTTTCCCCCTCCTACATCTTCAACAAAGCAAAAAAACTCATTCGCGGCGGCTGCACCACCTACGAACAAGTGGAAAAAGAGTTGTCCAGCTACAACGCGCACGAGGGTGACGTTTTGGCAATTTTCAACGCTCTTTCCATCTTCCAACGCAACCCCGACGAAACGGATTATGCGCTGTATTTGAAATGGACGGAAAAGCTTGGTTTTACGCAAGATAGCGTACTCGCGGCGGCGAAAAAATTAAAGCGCGGCAGTATGAACGCCCTCGATATTACCTTAGAAGAGCTTTCGCAAAAGGAAAAGACGGACAAAACGGCGGTGGAAGAGTATCTTTCGCAGCGCGAAACGTTGGCAAACCTCACTTTCCGTTTGGGCAGAAAACTGGGCGTCAAAGTGCAAAACCCTGCCCCCTACATCGAAGAATACGTGGAAAAATGGTACACGTTTGGGTATGAAGAAAGCTCCCTTTTGGACGTCGCCTTGTTCTGTTTGAAAACGGAGCGCGGCAGCTTTGAAGCCATGCACGAGCTTGTGAATACCCTCTTTAAAGACGGCATCGTTTCCGCCGAGGGTGTCAAGGCGTTTTTGAAAGGCAAAAACGACGAACTGAAACTATTTACTAAGATTCAGGCGATCTGCGGCGGCTTGCGCAAGAGCGAGGCGAACCTTGCTTTGGTGAAAACGTGGCGCGACTGGAAATTCAGCGACGAAATGATTTTGGAAGCGGCAACAAGAAGCGCAAGCGGTTCGAACCCCGTTCCGTACATGAATAAGATTCTTTCCGACTGGAAACAGAAAGAAATTTACGAGGTTGCGAATATTCCGATCTCCCCCGTTTCAAGCAATTCGGGCAGGGCAGGTACGAGTTCAACGTCAAAAACGGGCTATACAAACCCCTCCATCGAGGCGGCAAACGCCAAGTCCGATCGCGAGCGTTTTTACGCTTTGCTGCGTGAAAAAGCGCAGACGCGCGCTGAGAAATTTCTCGCAAAAGCCAACGAAAACAAGCGGTTTAAGGATATCTCTACCGAGCTTTCCAAGATGGAAATTGCTCTGGCGAAAGCGGAAGTATTCCAACCGGAAACGTTGCCCTCTTTGCAGAATAAAAAGCAAGAGCTTATCACAGAGCGCAAGGGCATTTTAGCGGAACTTGGCATTGATGAGACGGATTTATTGCCGCAATTTACTTGCAAACGCTGTCAGGACACGGGTTTCTTACCCAGCGGCGCGGCGTGCAACTGTTATAAAGCATAAAAGAAGGGAACGTCGAAATCGGCGTTCCTTTTATTTGGAAAAAAGATTTTTAAGATTTTTGAAGAATTTTCGTAAAAAACGGCAAAAACGCTTGCATTTTTTAAAAAAATACAGTAATATATATTAGCAATTTAAGAAAAGCGTTTGCAGAGATGTCTGAGTGGTTTAAGGAGCACGATTGGAAATCGTGTGACTGGGAGAACTGGTCCGGAGGTTCGAATCCTCTTCTCTGCGCCAAACAAAAGAACACACCAAAAGGTGTGTTCTTTGTTTTGTTGTACCGATTTTTGAAGAGGATTCGAGGGTGGGAGGCGTTTTACGAGAGTAAAACGGTTTGCCTTGACTGCACCGATACGTTTACGCTCGTTGGCAAACTGGACAGTTGATAACTGTCCACCGGGGCGCGCCGCTAAAGGCGAGAATCCTCTTCTCTGCGCCATAAAATTCATTATGATATTGACAACTCAAGACACAAATGCTATAATATGACAAAGAATAATTTGGAGTTAAATATGAATATTGTAGACAATTTTGACCTTGCCATAAAAAGACACGAAACTGGCACAGCAGAAAATGCTTACATCATTTCTCATAACGGAAAAACGTTGTTAAAACAAAACTATATGTCTAATAATGAATGGAAAAGCTTTTTAGCTGCAATATCCTCTACTGCACGCAACGAGTACGAAGCAGGAAGCGGTGACGAGCTTTCCGAAAAAAACGGACGTCCTCCTAAAATGGCGTCTTATGGGTCTTCCAGCCGTATAATTTACACTCTTTCCCGCGCGCAAGCCGCTTTCCACTATGAAAAACAGCTTCCTACCACCATCGGCGGAAAAGCGCATTTGGACGGGTTTTACGAAGACGAAAAACACTATATTTTTGTTGAAGCAAAATGCCATGAAATTTACTCAAAAAAAGCAGAGCCCATCAGCCATGCTTACAGCAAACTATACGAATACATCAACCAACGCACGGCTGGCAACCTTTCCATTAGCATGAGCCCCAGCAAAAAAGAACATTACATGGATGTTGCCTTTGAGGTAAACGGTAAAGAACTGAAACGCTTTGATATAAAACAGATGATTTGCCACTTGCTTGGCATCGCAACCGCATTTTTAAAGGGAAGTTTCACCATTAAGAAAACGGATTTCGTTTATTTGCTGTACGACCCTTCTCATCTTGATATATCCGAGGATATCAAAGCTGAAATCAACTCCATTTATCAACAAACCTGCCGCGAATGCAATTTGATTGACTTTGCTGAACTGTATCGCACCATTCTTCAATTCTTGGCGGCAAAAACGTATCAAAACGTTCCCTCCTCCGACATCGACAAGTTGGTTGATTTGTTTAGCTTTACCCTTTCCTCGCAGAAAACCTATCAAGCATTAATTAAATAATTCACACACATAAAAAATCTTTTTTCAGTAAATATCCCCCACTAAAGTGGGGGCTTTATTTTGCGCACTAAAGTGCGTGGATACTGGCGTAGGCGTCCCAACGCCATCTCAACTCGCCTACTGCACACAAGCAAGCGGTGATTTACTTTTTCTTATTCCGATTTGATTCCAACCATTTCTTGAATGGGTCGTAATATTCCACCATGCTTATTTGGTTGGAAATCAAATCTTCTGTTTCTTGGTGTTGAATATACTTTTGTACCGCTTGCTTGTTGCCACCTACGGTGCTTACGTAATACCCACGACTCCAAAAATGCCTATTCCCTACTTTGTATTTCATGTGAGCATACCGCTCGAAAATTATCATAGTACTCTTACCCTTGAGATACCCCATAAACGAAGATACTTTCTCGTTCGGCGGTATGCTCACCAACATATGTATGTGGTCGGGCATTGCGTGAGCCTCTATAATTTCTACTTCTTTACGATAACACAGTTCTCTCAATATTTTCCCTATTTCTTCACGCAATGCCCCATAAATTATTTTTCTATGGTATTTTGGTGTGAACACGATATGATATTGACATTTCCACGTCGTATGTGCTAAACTGTATGTGTCGTTATTTTGGTTCTTCAATTTTAACGTCCTCCTTTGTGCTTACTTGTGTACGATTGCGAGCCTTACATACAGTTTAGCACGGAGGAGCTTTTTTGTATAGCAAATGGTAGGCTTGAAGCTAAAGCTATTTGCCACCAGCACAGCTGGTGGGTTTTGAAAGGGAGTTGCATATTGCAACTCCCTTTCTCTTTACGTCAAAAGCGGAGAACGAAAATTCGTTCTCCGCTTTTTGTTACACTTTTGTATCAAAAGAATACTTGCTTCGCTTGCTGTTTAATCTCTTCCGACGCAATAAACGGGATACGCGTTGTATAACCGTTTCTCGCCGCCACGATTTGCTTGGTAGGCCATTTGAATACGTCTCTATTCCAAGCGTTAATCGTATCGTTGTACAACTCACGCGCCGCCGTAATTTCTCTCTGCAAATACATGTTTTGCTTCATCGCGTCCATGATTTCCTTGTGCGCTTCTAAATCGGGATAATTTTCCACCGCGATATTGATGCTGCGCGAAACTTCGCCAAGCTGATTTTGCACTTCGTTTCTCGCTTCGTCGCCTGCACCGCTTCTATATTTTGCAATGTTTTCAAACGTCGATTTATCCAAATCAATCGCTTTGTCCAACAAACGCGCACAGTTTTGCAAAACCATAACTCTTTGTTCTAAATAGTTATCAATCTGCGACGCATTACGCTGAATTTTTTGTTCCAACTGCTGGAAATGGTTCTTTGCTTTGATTTTCATAATAAGAAAAATCAAACCGGGAATAATTCCGCACACCCAAAGCAAAATTTCAAACACCAACGAGCCCTTCCCAACCGTTACGGGAATCTGTTTCGCAATTACCTTGGTATCCAAGCCTTCTTCCCTGGTTACGGGATTTGTTTCATCTAATAAATTAGCCATATTTGTTCCTCCGATTGTTTATTTTTTTCTTTTGTATCATTCTAAGGGTCTTGCCACCATACCATGGAAGAAAATGCCTTCCGGTAACGTGTTTTCCCCTGAATTTCGAATATCTCTGCGTTCCTTTTCACTGTATTCCGCCAAAGCCACCGCCATCGGCACCGTTCTTTCTACGGGAATATATTCCAGCCAAGGCACGGGTACTGCGTGCATCTTTCCATCGCCGCCGCGCACGGGAATAAAATCCACCCGTTCCACCGCGTTAAAGGAAAATGCCGTAACGTCCACTTTGTCCTCGTCCGCACCCTTATGCACAACGCTCGTCTTTAAAATTGCTTCCGTATCCGACTGCGGATGCGCAAAGCTGCTACACCCTATCGCATTCGCCATGACTTCGTGTTCGTAATACGTATAATTACTCTCGTAGTCCTCTATCTCTTCCAAAGCCACGCACGGCTCTTCCACGTACGCCGGCACGGACAACAACGGCGCAAAATCAAAGAAAACAGACTTGAAATACGCGGCGTTAAACTGTATAAACTTGGTCTTAATCTCGTCCACGTCATACGAATAATAATTCGCCGCCGAAGTATTCATATTCCACGATTGCGCGTGTTCGCTGGTGATGATATTACATCTCTTGCGCTTGGTAAAGTGGAAATCATCCCCATAGCCCGTTTCGCTCGTCATCAAGTCCACTGTGTTTTGCTGCGCAAGCGGCGTGTACATCAAGCGGAACTGTACTTCATGGTCGCGGTCGAAAGCCCCGAACAGCACGTCAAATTCCGAATTTGCCATCTCTTGAAAACCACCGCCCGTCTCCAAAGCCTTTTCCGCTTTCTTTTGCAGCTTTTTCTCGCCTTTGCGAATCTTTTTCTCGCGCTGTTTTTCCGTCAAATCCTCCGAATGCTGCGGCGCGCGGCTGAACGAAAGGTCGGGTGCGGCTTGGCTGCCGTAGCAAAGATAACTGTTCGTGTAAAAAATCGGGTACGGCTTGATAACGCTTGCGTGCAAAGTCTGCGAACGCATCCTTGTGCGCATATTTCCCTTGCTGTCGCGGTAATGCTCCGTCCAAGTAATCAGCAGCGTCCCGAAATACGTTTTCGTGCTCATCTCATGCACGCGCCGACGGCAAAAGAGGAAAGGATTTCCTGCAAAACGCCCTGAAAGAGTGTCCGTCATGGAAGTCGTCTGCCTTGACAAATCCCAAAAATCGTGCTGCTTGACAAACAACGCCTCGTGGTCCTTGGTGAACCGACGGTCAAAGGAAAAATCCGGCACCGTCTTTTCAATGAGTTTCAGAGTATCCGTATCGTCAAACAAAGCGTTCAACGGCGCGGTTTGCTCTTGCGCTTGGCCTAAAAGCTCCTCGGCACGGCGTTCGTGTTTTTCCCGAACTTCCGTTGCGTGCTTGATGGTGGGCGTCAGTTTTTTCTTGCAAAGAATGATGCCTATCACTGCAAACACAAGCCCCACGCAAAGCGCCACAATCGGTTTCCAACCGCCTGCCGTTACGAGGTAATACACGCCTGCAATCGCCGCGATAACCGCCGCAATGACGCCGATGACGGTCAGCACGCGCAACGTTTTATATTTGCGTATTTTTTTATTCAGTTTGTCGATGCGATGCATTTCCGCTTTATACGCCTTGACGGTGGCTCGGTTCTCCTCGACGTTGACGCCGGATTTTGCAAGCAATTCGTCAAAATAATTCTGTGCGTTTTCGTTATGCAGTTCGCGTCCCCGCGTCTCGTAAAATTTCAGGGGTTCTAACAAATCGTTATCCATCGCTTTCCGCCTATATGAAAGAATTTTTCATAAGTACATTATACGACAACTTTCGACGTTTGTCAATAACCCCGTAAGAAAAAAACGCCGTCAAAAACCAACGGCGCTTTTTTTGATATCACTTTTGTCACGCATTCACCGTCAATGCTTGATACTCATCGGCATTGCGAACGGTAATCCGTTCCTCGTCCTCTGCTTGCTCCTTCGCCTGTTCCTTCGCTTGCGCAAGCTCTGCGCCAAACTGCATTTTGCCCAGTTCGTTGCATCTATCCAACAGTTTTTTCGCGATTTCTTCCTTACTTTCCCCATTCGCTGAAAGCTGCGAATACAACACGGGCTTGTCGATGACGTAGGTCAGGTCGGATTTGCGGAAATAGGTGACGTAGATAGGCACGTCCATTCCCTTCTTTTTGCACACCTCCGCCAAAGCCACAAAACCAAGATGAAAACCTTCCAGCTCCGCCAAGTACCCCTTCGTCGAATCCTCCGGATAAATGACGATATTGTCCCCGTTTTTCAAGGCGTCAACGCTCTCGCGTAAAGTCTTTAAAAACCGTCCGTCTCGGTAGGTGGAAATCAAATTCAGCCCCTTGTAAAAAAGATTCGTCAGCGGGCTGGCAATCAAACAAAACAACCGCGCCAAAAACAAATTCCAGTGCTTCTTTTCATGATAATATACGCGCGATTGATACTTGTACATCGCCACCACACCCGAGTTCATCTCGCTCGCCCCCCACATGCGTATGGGTCTGTCACAGTACAACTCCAACGACATCGGCGCGTCCGTCCCCTCGTGATTGCTTAAAATAATACCGCCATTTGTAAACTTTTCGCCCAAGTACACAAACGTCGGTCTTTTGTACCGCCCGAGCATCAATTTCTTCATAAACCGAAACCACCACTTGCGTTTTTGTACGCTCTGCCCCTTCTTTTCTCTCACTTTTTTCGACATGTTAAAACCTCTTTTGTCATATTCTTTTATGACATTTTATCATATATTTTTATGACAGTCAAGTGCTTTACTAAAATTTTTGGATTTTTTCATAAAATAAACAAACGAGGTTTATAAATTTTTTTGATTGAAAACACGAACAAATGTTTGACTTTTAAAGAAAAAAGGTGTATAATGGGCATATGATCACCCAAGAAAAGTTGACAATTTTAACGGAGAGCGCCAAATACGACGTTTCGTGCTCCTCTTCGGGGAGCGGACGGAAAAATGCAGGCGGTATCGGGAACGGATACGTGGCAGGTTGCTGTCATTCGTTCACGCCAGACGGGCGGTGCATTTCCCTTTTGAAAATTGTGCTTAGCAACGATTGTCTGTACGATTGCAAATACTGTCCCAACCGTTTGAGTGCCGACGTGCCGCGCGCAACGGCTACCCCTGACGAGATTTGCCAACTGACGATTGATTTTTACAAGCGCAATTATATCGAGGGTCTCTTTTTGTCCTCTGCCGTTTTCAAAAACCCCGATTATACCATGGAACAGCTGTTGTTGACGGTTAAAAAACTGCGGACGGAATACCATTTCCACGGGTACATACACCTTAAAGGCATTCCGCGCGCGGACGAGCGGCTGATGAACGAGGCAGCCTTATACGCAGACCGCATGAGCTATAACGTCGAACTTCCCTCCGAGCGCAGTTTAAAGCTCCTTGCGCCGCAAAAGAGCAAAGAAAGCCTGCTGCTTCCCATGAAACAACTGGCGCTGCAAACGGAAAAATTCCACGAAGAAAAGAGAAAAGGACAATGCAAGGGGCATTTTTTGCCCGCCGGGCAAACGACGCAGATGATTATCGGCGCTTCGCCTGAACCGGACGGGCAGGTTTTGCGTTTAACGCAAGCTCTGTATCGAAAAAACGGGCTAAAACGCGTGTACTATTCCTCTTACGTGCCCGTCGTGAAAGACCCGATCCTGCCCGACGTCGGCGCGGGGCAGCTGCGAGAACATCGGTTGTACCAAGCGGATTGGCTGTTGCGTTTTTACGGCTTTTCCGTGGAAGAAATCGTGGGCGAGGAAGATAATCTTGCTATGGAATACGACCCTAAATGCGCTTGGGCGTTGCGGAATATGCACCTATTCCCCGTGGAAATCAACCGCGCGCCGTTGGAAATGCTTTTGCGCGTGCCGGGCATCGGTGCAAAAAACGCATACAAAATTATCGAAGCGCGGAAATACGTCACACTGTCTTTTGAAAGTTTGACAAAAATGCGCGTGGCATTAAAGCGCGCCAGACATTTTATCACCTGCGATGGGAAATTTTTCGGGGAAAAACGGGAAACTGCCGTGCGCGGATTGTTGGCTGCCGCAGAAACCCAAGAAAGCGCAACGCAGTTAAATTTGTTCAGCGCTTTATCTACTCCGCAGAACGCATTGATTGCTCTTTATGGGCAATTATGAAGGATAAAAAAGACGTTTTTAATCGAAAAAAAGATAAAATGGGGCTACCATGTACGCGATGAAATGAAAAAAGGAGGCAAATCGAGAAAAAATGCTGTATGTTTTCGATGGCACAAAACAAGGCTTTTTGACGGCTTTTTTGCTCGCGTTTTCCGATTCGAATGCACGCATGACTTGCGGAGAAACACAAATGTTATTAGGGGAAGAGCTACAACGGGTAGAAACGGACGCGGAAAAAGCCAAAAAGGCGGAAGAACGGCTGTTGTCCTTTGACCGCGATTGTATGCACGACCTCGACGTTTTGCTGCGCAGCGGTATGCCGGACAAGGCGCAAATCGCCTTTGCCTATTTCCGTTTTTTAGCGCAAGCCAAACGCCCGGTTAGGAAACAACTTGCCAACCCTGCCGTCTTTGCCGCCGTCGAGTGCATGAAACGAGTGCGACATGAAATCCATATCATGCACGGATTTATTCGCTTTATGGTGACGGCAAGCGGCGCTTTGTACGCGCCTTTTGCCCCCGACAACGATATTGCGGATTTGCTGTTGCCGCACTTTCGGGCGCGATTGCCAAAGTACTCCGTTGTGTTACATGATACTACGAGGCAAAAGGCCGCCGTGTATGACGGAAAAAACTCTTTTATCGCGCCGCTTCACAAAGCTGACGTGCTGATTTCGGCGGATGAAACGGCTTGGCAAGAGCTTTGGAAAAACTACTACCGCGCCGTCAACATTCCCTCGCGAAAGCGATTGAAACAGATGCGCGGATTTATGCCCGTGCGGTACTGGAAGTTTCTTCCCGAAACCCAGCAACCGGCTGAGGAAGAATAAAATTAGCCCTCCCAACCTCCTTTTTCACGTAATTGCGGACGATTTCCGTCCGTTTTTGTGGAAATTTGCCTTTCAAACCATTGACAAAACCTCAAAAAAAGAGGTATAATAAATTTACAGACGGCAAAGGTGCCAGGCGGTGTAAAACCCCTTGCCTTTGCTTTTTTTCGTTATTTTATACGATGGCATTTATTTAATAAAGGAGAACGAGTCATGAAGCTTATATCCGATTACTTCGGTTGTATGGTGTTCGACGATAAAGTCATGCAAGAACGCCTTTCCGAGGATACGTATGCTTTGTTAAAACGCACGGTCAAAGACGGCAGAAGTTTGAACCTTTCCGTTGCAAACGCCGTAGCCGCCGCCATGAAAGATTGGGCAATCGAGCTCGGCGCGACACATTACACCCACTGGTTCCAACCCATGACCGGTATCACCGCGGAAAAACACGACAGTTTCATCTCCCCTGCCGAGGGCGGCAGAGTGATTATGGAGTTCTCCGGGAAAGAGCTCATTAAAGGAGAATCGGACGCTTCGTCCTTCCCTTCGGGCGGCTTGCGCGCCACCTTCGAAGCGCGCGGTTACACCGCTTGGGACGCGACGTCTTACGCGTTTATCAAGGACGGCGTACTGTGTATCCCCACGGCATTCTGTTCGTACAGCGGCGACGCTTTGGATAAAAAGACACCTCTTTTGCGCTCGATGGAAGCCATCAACCGTCAAGCCTTGCGTGTTTTGAAACTGTTTGGGCATGAGGACGTCACCTCGGTAAAGACCACCGTCGGCCCGGAACAGGAATATTTCCTCGTAGACAAAGAAGTCTACATGAAACGAAAAGACCTTCTCTATACCGGACGTACCCTCTTCGGGGCAAAACCGCCTAAGGGCCAAGAACTCGCCGACCATTATTTCGGCGTTATCAAACCCCGCGTGCAAGCGTTCATGAAAGATTTGAACGAAGAGCTTTGGAAGCTCGGCGTGCTTGCCAAGACCGAGCATAACGAAGCGGCACCTGCCCAGCACGAGCTTGCGCCCATCTTCACGACGACGAATATTGCAGCCGACCATAACCAGCTGACAATGGAAACGATGCAGAAGATGGCAAAAAAGCACGACCTTGTCTGCCTTTTGCATGAAAAACCGTTTGCCAACGTCAACGGCAGCGGCAAACATAACAACTGGTCGCTTTCCACGAATACGGGCATAAACTTGTTAGAGCCCGGCGATACGCCCAGCGAAAACGCACAGTTCCTACTCTTCCTCTGTTCGGTTATCAAGGCAGTAGACGATTATCAGGATCTTCTTCGCGTATCCGTGGCAACCGCAGGCAACGACCACCGTTTGGGCGCGAACGAAGCGCCGCCTGCCGTCGTATCCATCTTCCTCGGCGACGAGCTGACGGAAATCCTGGAATGCATTGAAAAAGACGTGCCTTACGGCGCAAAAGAAACGGAACTTCTCCGCGTAGGCGTACATACCATGCCCAAGTTCCCCAAGGATACTACGGATAGAAACCGTACTTCCCCTTTCGCTTTTACCAACAATAAATTCGAGTTCCGTATGCTGGGTTCGGCAGCGTCTGTCTCCGGCCCGAATACTTTCTTGAACACGGCGGTTGCGGAGATTTTGCGACAGTTCGCCGATGAACTGGAAAGTGCGGGAAACTTTAAAACGGCTTTGCATGCTCTTATCAAGCGCGTCATCACCAACCACAAACGTATCATTTTCAACGGGAATGGGTATGACGATAAGTGGCTTGCGGAAGCGGAAAAGCGCGGGTTGCTGAATTTAAAAACCACCCCCGACGCGATGCCTTATTTCTTGAAAGAAAAGAATATCGCACTCTTTACCACCCATAAGGTCTATACCGAGCGCGAAATGCATTCCCGTTACGATATTTTGTTGCAGAGCTACTGCAAAATCATCAATATCGAGGGAAAAACGATGCTCGACATGGCGAAAAAGGAAATTTTACCTGCCGTTAGCGAGTACAGCCAAGTCCTTGCAAATACCATTTTATCCAAACGCAAAGTCCACAAATCCATCGATTGTTCGTATGAAAAGGATTCTTTGAAGAAGATTTCCAACCTGACGACAAGCGCATACTACTACGTGGAAGAATTGGAACGGGTACTTTTGCAGACCGGACAAATTGCCGACGTAACCTTGCGCGCCGTGTATTATAAAGACGCTGTGCTGTCCATTATGCAACGGCTCCGCGCGGACGTGGACGCATTGGAAACCCTTGTTTCTGAAAAATATTGGCCCATCCCCTCTTACGGCGAGTTGCTCTTTAGCGTATAACGCAAGCTGCAAACCTCCGCACGGGAAACAGGCAAAAGGAGATATTTATGCAAAATTTTAACGTAGAAAAAGTCACAAAAGACGCTATTCAATGGATTCGTGATTGGTTTGAAGTCAACGGCAAGGGCTGCAACGCCGTGCTTGGGGTTTCCGGAGGAAAGGATTCAAGCATTGTTGCCGCTTTGTGCGTTGAAGCTTTGGGGAAAGACCGCGTTATCGGGGTTTTAATGCCCAACGGCGAACAAAAAGATATCAGCTGTTCTTTGCAGCTTGTCAACCACCTCGGCATCCGTTATTACACCTGCAATATCAAAAAAGCGGTAGACGGCGTTTTGGAAAGCTTAACGTCCAGCGGTGTGGAAATCAGCGAGCAGACGAAAGTAAATCTGCCGCCCCGTATCCGTATGTCCACGCTGTACGCCATTTCGCAATCGAACAACGGGCGCGTCGCAAACACTTGCAATCTCTCCGAGGATTGGGTTGGGTATTCCACGCGCTACGGCGACGCAGCCGGCGATTTCTCCCCTTTGGGAAAATTGACCGTAAGAGAGGTCGTTGCCATGGGGAAATATTTGCAACTGCCCATTAATTTGGTGGAAAAAGTACCTGCGGACGGTTTGACGGACAAGACGGATGAAGACAACCTCGGGTTCACCTACGCGACGTTAGATGAATACCTGCGCACAGGCGTTTGCAACGACGCGGCGGCAAAGGCTAAAATCGACCGTTTGCATACCTTGAACGAGTTTAAGTTAAAGCCTATTCCTTGTTTTGAATACAATCCGTAATTTTTAAAAAGAACACCCCTCGGCTTTGCCTTTGCAAAACCGAGGGGCTTTTATTTTTCCGTATTATCTTACTTTTTCATTGGATAAAAATCCACCGTGGTTACTTTCGTTTTCAAAAACGTGATAAATTCGTCTAACTGCTGTTTGCTTTCAAATACCTTTTCCGGCAACAAAAATCCCATCAATTTATTGATATGTACGTAAATGGCCACGCCTTCCACGATGCTCACGCACTCCACCGCCGTATAGATTTGCTCCGTTTTATGCTCGGACGTGAATTCCGAAAATCCCTCTTCCGTAAAAGTCATTTCTGCCTGCGGTGAGTAGGGCATCTTTCCGCCCTTTTTCAACATTTTTATCTGCATTTTCAATATCAAATGCATCAAGGGTTTAAACAGAGCCTGCGCAATCAGCAACCCGACCAAATACCCTACGGCGCTATACACCCCGTTCATGGAAAAGTGCTCTAAAACGAGGAATAACAACGCCAACGCCGCAAATAAAACGACAAGATACAAGCGCATTTTTTTGATTTCTTTTTTGCCGTGGCGGCTTTGAAACGTGACAAATTTATTAAACTCGTAGTAATCTTGGTCCGTCAAAAGAACGTTGAACGAATATTCCATAGCCACTCCTTTTTTTCAAATTTTGCAGGATTTAGTCCGTCAAAAACGCCGAATGAATGACGTAATCCGCCGTCGCGCGATTGGTTGCGATGGGAATATCGTACACAACCGAGATACGCAGCAACGCTTTCACGTCGGGGTCATGCGGTTGGGATTCCAGAGGGTCCCAGAAGAAAATGACGATGTCTATCTTCTTTTCCGCCACTTTCGCGCCGATTTGCTGGTCTCCGCCGAGCGGCCCGGAGAGATAGCGTTTAACCTTCAAATCGGTGGCTTCCGCAATCAATCTTGCCGTCGTACCCGTACCGCACAGCTCGTACTTGGATAACGTTTCTTTGTTTTTAAGCGCCCAGTTTACAATTTCCGACTTTTTATTGTCGTGCGCAATCAATGCTATTGTTTTTATCTTTCTCTTTTGCATATTATCTCCTCTTTTCTCTATTTATTTTTTGCAAAGTTCTATAAAATACCGAATAATTTCTATCCCATCCGCCGTATCTTCCCGTCTTTCCGAAAGACACATTTTTTCAGGGTGCCACTGCACGCCCAGCACGGGCAACGTTTCATGTTCAAAACCCTCGATAACACCGTTCCCTTCAGCAATCAGCGTCGCGCGCAACCCCTCGCCTAAACGTTCCACCGCTTGGTGATGCAGGCTGTTCACGCGGAAATTTTTGCCGTAAAGACGGTGGAATACACTGTTTTCTTGGGCAATAACGCCGTGACTGCGCAAATGCTCTTCACTCGTTCTATGTTCGGGCGTGCAAGGCAAATGCTGACAAAGCGTACCGCCGAAGATAACGTTGAGCAGCTGTTCTCCGCGGCAAATCCCCAACACGGGTTTCCCTGCCGCCAAAAAAGCTTTCGCCAAGGCGATTTCGCATTCGTCGCGAGCCTCGTCAAAATCCACACTGCCGTTGACCTCTTCGCCGTAGCGGCTGGGGTGAACGTCGTTGCCGCCCCCTAAAATTAATCCGTCGTAATCGGTGGAAAGAGGGGGCAGGTACAGCGCGGTAGCTTCGCCTCCGCACGCCTCTACCGCCGACACGTACAATTCTTTCCCCGTATTTACGGACAACAATATTCTTGGTTTCATTCTCTCTTCCTCTTCTCTCCATGGCCCGCAATACGCAAGATATGCAAGACCACCCTTTTATTGTACCCTATTTTTTCCATTTTGGCAATAGTTTTCCGCAAAAAAATTGCGCCCGATTTTCTTCGAGCGCTTTTTTCTTATTTTGATTTCGCGTGAAAAATTAATCCGATTGTTCCCGGGCCGCAATGTGCGCCGATTACGGGGCCAACCGGTTGCAACGTAACGTCCAAATCCCCGAATTTATCTTTGATAGCGTTTACAAAGTCTTTCCCCTCTTGCTCGCAATCGGCATGCAGAACGAAAACTTTGTATTTGTCAAGCTCTTCCCCCATCGTGCTCATATACGAAAGCAAAGCCGCCAACGCCTTTTTAAAACCTTTCACCTTTTGAATATTGACAATTTTCCCCTCATCGTTAAAATGCAAAATAGGCTTGATACCCAGCAGATTGCCCATCACTTTCGACAAGCCCGAAACCCTGCCCCCACGGTGCAGATAGGTGAGGTCGTCTACCACGAAATACACGCCTACGTGGTCGATTATCTCGTCCAAATACGCGTCCAACTCGTCCATTGTAGCGCCTTCTTTGTATTTTTGCGCCGCATAATAGCTGACAAAACCGCTGCCAAGGGAAATGGATTTGCTGTCCTTGTAACGAATTTCTCTATCGGGATATTTTTCTTTCAACTGCGCGATAACCGTCTGCATCGCGTTGAACGTACCGCTCATCGCGTGCGAAAACGTTACGTAATAAATATCTTCCCCACGCGCAAGAATGGGTTCGAAATATTCGGTATAAGCGAACTCGTTCAAAGCCGCCGTTTTGGGCGTTGCGCCCTTGCGCATCTTATCGAAAAACGCCTTAAAATCGGTGTTTTCGCCCATGTCGTAAAAATATTCTTCGTTGTCAATGATATACGGCATACGAATCAGGTTTAACCCCAGTTCTTTTACCGTCGTATGCCATAATTCACAGTTGGAATCGCAAAATAATTGATACATAGATGTTCTCCATCTTTTGTGTAAGCGCGAAAACCGCCGCGCTCTTTTTTTATCTTTTAGATTATACTCTATTTCACAGAAAAAGTCAATACTTTTTTTTGTTTTTTGTTTAAGACAATAAACAAATTCCCCCTGCCCGTAAAGAGCAAGGGGATTTTTTCGTCTATTAATAAGTATCGAAGTTCAAAGTGTTGAGGATTTTACCGTCCGCCGTGCGAACTGCCAGCACGCAGACTGCCCAGAAATCTTTATTATTCCAGTTACAAGGTACAATTTCTAATGTTACTTCTTGGTCTTTGAGTGCAACCAAAAAACCATATTGTTTTGCGCTGTTACAATATACCGTAATAGTTGTACCATCCCCCTCAAGCGATAATCTTGTGTAATACTGCGATTCGACAACACTTACTTTTGCCTTTACAATGAATACCATCGTGGAATAGTCCACCGTATAGTCAAGGTTACGGAAATCCTTTACCGATAATTCGGTGAATTTCGCCGTGGAATATTCGTGTTCGCCGTAGTAATTCGCCAAAATCGTAGCGTTTACAATACAAGTTTGACCGGCAATCGTGCTTGCGTCGTCTTCTACGTAACGTTCTCTCGTGCCTTTGATAACGATTTCATGACCGATTTCAAGGCCAACAAATTCGTCCGTGGAGTTGACGAGAACGGCAATCGTGCTGCCGTCATCCCCGAAGAGATAGAAACCGCTCTTGTTGACAACGGAAGGCCCTACGATACCTTTTACCGTTACTTCGCTATCTACCGCTGCGGTGATTGCTTCCGCTACCGTAATAGCCTGTACTTCCACCTTTTCACTGACCGTAACCGTCACTTTTTCACTGTACGTAACGTTGTTATAGGTACAGGAAACGGTTACGTTTGCCGTACCGGGTTCGCCGCAATGCATCACAGCCGCGCCCGGCGTATCGTAAGAGAAATCTACCACGTTTTGGTTGTCGGAACTGTACGTGATTTCCGCGCCGGCAAAGCCCAAAAGGTCGGAAGAAACTTGCGTCGTCAATTCCAAAGCGGGATCGCCCGTGTAGCTTGTACCGATCGAGCCGACGCCGTAATATTTTACCACAAATTCCGCCGTATCGTTGACGTCGAACTTATACCCATCGTCCTGCACCGCGATAGGAACAAAACGATAAACACAGCCAGTTGCGGTGCTCTTCGCGTTGATAACGGAGAGGTAAACGGTGCAAATCTTACCATCGAACGCATCCAACCAAGCAAAATCGCTGCCGCTGCACTGCGTATACGTATAGCTGCCCGTTTCACCGTCGAGGTCGTTGAAGTAATAGTTGATAAAATTAGAACCCTCGGCTTTATGCACAAGCGCGTTTACCTTATAAATCGTCGTCGTGATATCTTCATTGACGGGGTTATCCAAAATATCTTTTACCGTGCTTTCGGGAATCCAGTCCTTGTTGAATTCGGTGTTGCCCTTGTCGTTGGAAACCAACTGCACGTTGGTCAACTGATTACAGCCTTGATAGCCGAACTTGCTTGCAGAACCCTGCTCGTCTTCCAAAATCCAGTAATCTTTTTCCGCAAGAATGGTAACCGTGTTCCCGATGGATACCATGCTGGCAAAGTTCACGTCGTACACGTAAATGGACTGCGTTTCATCCACGAGATATACGCCGTTGGGTTTCATGCCAGACGCATACGTGATACGCGCAACCACGCCGTCCACCTTCACAAGCGCGCCTTTTGCCGCCGTTCTCGCGTCCTCGATACTCATTTCCGCGTAATCGCTTTCATCGGGCGCTTCCCCCTCTTTATGCGCAATAAGCTGGGGTTTATCAAATTCCGGCGTGCCTTTATAATTTTTAATAGAACCCTCTACGGTGATAACGTCACCGACCATCAGTTGACCTGCTTCCGCGCCTTTCAAAGCGTAGCAGTACATAGGTTTGTCTTCTCTGCCTGCCACGACGATGGTCACGTTGATGTCGCCATAGCTTGCGTTATATGCGCCGAGTTCGGTAATCGTACCCGTCAAGGTGTACGTACCTTCCATCTTTTCATTTTCCGTCAAAGCCCATGCCGCGTCTACGATTGCCACAGCCGCTTCGTCGATTTCTTCGCCGCTATCCTCAGGAGAACTGTCCTCTACCGAGCTATCGTCCAAAATGGAACTTTCATCGGAAGAGCTGTTTAACGAACCGCCAACTTCGCTTGAAGAGGAATCCGCGCCGCCGTCACAAGCCACGAACCCGAATGCCAGCATCAAAGCCGTTAAGCCCAAAAGAAGTTTCTTACATGCTTTCATTTGTACACCTCGTTTTTTATTTTGTTATTCCCATTATACAACTTTTCTCGCGGAAAGTAAACAGAATGAACGAAAAAAATTTCAAAAACGGATAATCTTTCAAGAACGTGTGTACAAATATGAAAAAATATGTTATAATAGGAAAAAGATTTGTAGGAGAATGCTATGCAAACGGTAGAAAAACAGAGCTTTGGCAAGCGAAATTGGTGGATATTACTTCTTTTTGGTATCATCGGTCAAATCGCTTGGTCTGTTGAAAATATGTATTTTAATCTCTTCGTGTACGAGACGATTGCTCCCGATTTGGACACCGTCACTTTGATGGTGCAGCTTTCGGGTATCGTAGCGACCGTCACCACTCTCTTTGCCGGAACTTTATCCGACAAACTGGGCAATCGGCGCAAATTTATTTCGTACGGCTATATCATTTGGGGCGTTACCGTCGCGCTTTTTGGTATGATTTCCCCAAAAACCGTCGCAACGCTTTTCAATACGCCGACCGCAAAAGCCGTTTCTATCGCTCTTGTCGCCGTCGTCGTTGGGGATTGCATTATGACTTTGTTCGGCTCTACGGCAAACGACGCGGCTTTCAACGCCTGGGTAACCGACAACACAAAGGAATCTTTCCGCGGCAAGGTCGAGGGCGTTTTGGCTACTCTGCCCTTGTTTGCCATGCTCATCGTCGCAGGCGGTTTTGGTATCATCGTCGAATTGGCTGGATACCCCCTCGTGTTCTTGGGCTTGGGCGTCCTTATCAGCGCTTGCGGTATCGCCGGAGCATTCACGATAAAGGATTCTCCCACGTTGGAGAAGAAAGGCAAGCTGGGCGATATTGTGTACGGTTTTAAACCCTCCGTCATCAAGGCGAACGTGCCCCTTTATATCAATTTCATCATCATCGCGGTATACGGGATTGCCTGTCAAATTTTTATGCCGTATATCATTATTTATATGAAAACCTACCTCGGTTTTTCCGTCGTGGAATACAGCGTCGTGTTCGGCGCGGCAATCATCGTCGGCGCGCTCCTCAATATTTTGCTTGGAAAATGGACGGATAAAATGGATAAAGCCAAGCTCTTATACGTGGCGACTGCGCTGTTTGCGTTGGGGCTTTTGGGAATGTATTTCTCCCATTTTAACAGCAAAATTGCTACCTTGCTCGTCTTTGGCGGATTCGGGTTCGTCATGATTACGGGATATATCTTGGTTTCCGCGCTCAGCGGCGCGCTGACCCGTGACTATACTCCCGAACAAGACGCCGGTAAAATGCAGGGTATCCGCATGATTTTCAGCGTGTTACTGCCCATGATTTTCGGGCCGATGATTGGCAACGCTATCAACAAAGCCGCCAACATTCCCCTTTTGGACGCAGGCGCGGACGCAATGACGACGCAATATATCCCTGCACCCGAAATTTTCCTTGCCGGTGCGATTGCCGCGGCGTTGCTGTTTGCCGTCATTCCTTTTTTAGTGAAAATCCGCAAAGCAAACGTGCAAGCTGCTACGGAAAACGAATAATAACTTTTCTTTGGATACATAAAAAACGCTCCCTTTTTAGAGAGCGTTTTTTGTTATGCTTTTTCGTCATTTTTTCTTATCGCAACACCGCAATCGAGTAAGGTTGCAACGTCAAAGTCGAACCGTTTACCGTACAATCGCCATAGGTGTTGAGGGTATCGCAGACTTTTAAATTTGTGCCGTAAGCGGAAATATCCACCGTCTTTTCCTCATAATCGGAAAGATTGAGGATAATGATAACCGATTTTCCGTCATACGTCTTTTTCATCACGCCGACGTAGCCGTCGGGAGAATCCAGTTTCTCCACCGTTCCGCGCGCGATTTCGGGGTGTTTGTTGCGGATTTTCATCGCTTGCTTATAGTAATTCAAAATCGACGCAGGGTCTTCCTGCTGCTTGGCTACACTGGGATAAATGTAGGAATTTTTATCGACTTTGATGCCCTCGGGCGGCATGTACGTCCAGCCGGGATATACGCCGTCCTGCCAATACATCGCGATACGTTTGGTAGGGTCGATTTCATCGTCGGCGTTGGTCATGCCGATTTCGTCGCCGTAATACACAAACACGTTACCGTTCATCATAGACAGCAACCCTGCCGCCATTTTCACGGTATCGCCGACCAAAAATTTGCCTGCGCGCGCCGTGTCGTGATTGCAAAGGAAAGGCGCCATACTGCCGATATTGTACACCGTTTGATATTCCAGCAGCTTATTCACGTAATATTCACCGGGTTTTGAACGCAAAGAAGAGAACGTACTGCGCAGCGTTCCGTCGCCCTGCGACGCCGTAAAGGTAAAGCAACTGTCTATCCCGCTTTCGTAATACGCGCGGATTTGTTTGTCCGTGCCTTCCCAAACCTCGCCGACGATATACGCGTCCTCTTTAATGGACTTCGCCGTTTGATTGACAAAGGATAAAAATTCTACGTTCTTGTTGACGTTGCCGGTATAAAAACTGGTGCAGGCGTCCAAACGGAACCCGTCCACGTCCATATAAGTCAACCAAAATTCTACAATGTCCTCTATCTCCGCGCGAACGGCTTGGCTATCCAGGTTCAAATCGGGCATATTATCCGAAAAACGGCACTCGTAATAATACGAAGTGTTGGGTACGGGCTTATAACCCGATTGCGAAGCTTGCGAGAAATTGTAATATTCGATATATTTCGCGTTTTCGCCGCTCGTCTCCCCGTTTTTCAGTGCCGAAGTGGCTTTTTTAAACCACTCGTTAGAACTGGAACTGTGGTTTAAAACAAGATCGACAATGACGTTGATTCCGCGTTCGTGCGCGGCGGCAATCATCGATTTAAAATCCTCGTTCGTGCCGTATTCCTTATCGATTGTATAATAATCGACAACGTCGTATTTGTGATAGGTCTGCGATTGACAAACGGGCATCAGCCAAATTCCGTTAAAGCCCATCTCTAAGATGTAATCGAGCTTTTGTTCCAAGCCCTTCAAATCCCCGATCCCATCGTTATTCGAATCGTAATACGAACGCACGAAAACCTCGTACCAGTTTCTGTAATTGTCGTCGATAATATTCAGTTCGTCCTGCGAAGAGTTTCCTTGATTGCCTCCGCAACCCAAGAAAGAAAACGCCGCGCAAGCGGTGACCACGGCGAGAATGCCGCTAATCCATTTCTTTATTTTCATTCCTTTTTAATGCAGCGCCCGAAAACGTAAGCTTCGGACGCCGCCTCCTTTTTGGATCTTTTTTAGCCTTTCACGGCGCCGCTCGTTACCCCTTCTACGTAGTAACGCTGCATGCTCATGAACAGAGCCGTAATAATGCCGCCGACGATGCATGCGCCCGCGCAAAATACGGTAAAGTTTTCGTTAAAGCTGCTCTTTTCCGCGTTAATCATCTTATACAAACCAAGCGCGACCGTGTACATTTCTCGGTCGTTAATAATGGTATTGACGAAGATGAAATCGCACCAAGGACTGATAAACGACGTCAAAATCGTGTAGATGATAATGGGTTTGGACATGGGAACGGTAATCGAGAAAAAGACTCGAAGCTGGCTCGCGCCGTCCAAAATCGCCGCTTCTTCCAGGGATTTGGGAATGGTATCAAAGAACCCTTTGCATACGTAATAGTTCAATGCCGCACCGCCCGAATACACCAAAATGAGCGCCAACAGCGAGTTGGTAAGCCCCATCGCTTTCAAGATAAAGTAAATGGCAATCATACTCATAAAGCCGGGGAACATACCCAAAACGAGCAAAACGTTCATGATGGGTTTGCGCAATTTGAAACGCAAGCGCGACAACGCATAGCTGACCATAAGAACGAACAACGTCGTCAACACGCAGGAAATTGTCGCCACGATTAAGGTATTCCCAAGCCATTTAGAGAACATTGTGTCCCTGAAAAGTCGAACAAAGTTACCAAAGCCGAGCTGTAAATCGCTGGGAATTAGAGTATTGATAATCCCCGTATCCGGCGTTACGCGGAATGCGGTGTACAGCAAATACACAATGGGAAGCACCCACAAAACGCTCATGATTGACAAAATGATATAAATCGTGGTGTTGGCGATGGTATTGACAGCTCTTTGGCCTAATTTGTTCTTTTTCGGTTGCGAGGTTACGGATTTAACGTTTGCATTCATTATTGATAATCCTCCTCGTTTTTCGCTGAGCTGGAACGGTTATAGGTGATGAGCGACATACTTGCGCTGATTACGAAAATGATAATACCGATAACCGAAGCTATGTTATATCGGACGGGATTGTCCGTGGACAAGCGGTACAGCCACGTTACCAAAAGGTCGGTGGACTGCGCTTGGTCGGTGTAGTTGTTGATATCGATAGGTCCGCCGCCCGTCAACAGCCAGATGATATTAAAGTTGTTGATATTGCCGACGAACTGCGTGATAAGGTGTGGCCCGGTGACGTGCAACATGTACGGCAAGGTGATTTTAAAGAAAATTTGCACGGTGGAAGCGCCGTCGATGCGCGCCGCCTCCGAATAATCCGCAGGAATGTTCATCAAAATCCCCGAACACATCAACAGCGTATACGGAACGCCGATCCAGATATTGACGACGATGATAACAATGCGCGGGATTAAGGAGTTCCAACGGGTATCCGCCAGCCAACGGATCTCCGTGCCTAAAATAACGTTCAAAATCCCGTCCACGTCCAAAATTTTCTGCATCAAAAGCAACGTGACAAACTGCGGTACGGCGATTGCGATGACGAACATCGTACGGAACACTTTCTTAAATTTAATCCCTTTTTTGTTAATCATCAACGCAACGATCATGCCCAAGAAATAATTGGTAAACGTCGCGAAAAACGCCCAAATCAACGTCCATACAAGGACGCGCAGGAAAGTCATTAAGAAACTGCCGCTGGAAGAAAGTCCGCCCGAGAACAGCAACGCAAAGTTGTCAAACCCTACCCACGTAAATAAATTACCGGGCGGTAAGTGCTGTTGGTCGTAGTTGGTGAATGCAATCAAAATCATGAAGATAAGCGGCATCACCGTAAACACGAGCAAACCAATAAACGGCGGCACAAGCAAAGGAATGTACAGTTTTTGGTTTAAAAACTCGTTAAAATCCTGCTTTAACGTCGAAACACCAAGCCCCGCCGCTATTTTTCTGTCGTTTTCGATATTTCCGCGCACGTTCATTATCCAAAAGACAACAAACAGTACGATCAAAATCAAAGTTACTACCGAGTATAACAAAATTAAAAAGCTGTTATCCCCCGATATTTTGTCATATACACCCGTTTCATCGTTCCATACCTCGGACGATTTCACGGTGCCGAGCGTGCCCAATTTCGCAAGATAGCCCGCTCCGAAAAATACTATGTATAAAATAAACGCAATCTCCAAGACAAGATACAGCGCGCCTTTTAAAAACTGCTTGCGCACCATTTGCCCTGCGCCCATAAACAGGCAGGAGAGCTTTGTCCAGATAGACCCGTCCTTTATGGCAAGGAAAAAATCTTTTACCTTGTTCTTTTTCAAAGTGTTGGTACTTTGAACGTTCATATTATTCCCCTCTTTAACGGTAATTTGCCCCGTTTTGCAACGGGGCAAACCGCTTCTTACCTAAAAATTATGCCGTAGGTTGCTTTTCGATCTGGCTTACCGCGTTCGTCAAAAGTTCATTCAACTGTTCTGCGGTTGCGCCGCTGGTGATCAAGGCGATCAAACCGTCGCCAAGACCTTGCATGGGCGTCCAAAGCGTCGAAGGAACGTTCTTCTGTGCCTTCGTGTATTGCAACTGTGCGGTGATAGCTTTTGCACAAGCGTCGTTCTTGACTCTTTCTTCCTGCTGCGCTTCCAAGTTGGTGGGAACGAAGCCGCGAAGGTCAAAGTGCAAGAGTTGGTTCTGCTTGTTGGAGTAGAATTCCGCAAAAGACATAGCTTCCGCTTTATTCTTCGAATAGTTGGAAATACCAAGAAGTTTATACCCTGCAAAGGATACAAGCTGTACTTGCTTTTCTTCCGCCGTGCCTCTGTTCAAGGTATAGGAAGGAAGTTTTGCAACAGCAAAATCTTCGCCGAGATATTTTTCAAACGTGGTCTTATTCCAAATCCCCGAAACAGCCGCTACGATGCTGCCGTCTTGGAAGCCTGCTGCGGATTTCGAATCGTCCGTGTCAGGTTTTACCTTGGGGTTGGAAATGGTTTCCCAAAGAGCCTGCGTAACCGCTTTGCCCTTTTCGTTTGCGAAATCGCAAGTGATTGCCGTTTCGCCGAACGCGTCGTCAAACGTTACTTCATAGCCCAAGCCTTCCCCGAAATAGAAAGACGTGCTGTACCAACCGTCGTTGAGGGGCATTGCAAACTGTTTGCCGTTCTTGCCCTCGGAATCGGGTGCGGTACACTTTGCCAAAATACCGTCCAACGTCTTTACGTCTTCTTCCGTGAATACCGATTTATTGTAATACAAGAAGAAAGTGTTATCGGTGTACGGCATAGCGTACGTACGTTCTTCGCCGTCTACGGTTACAGTCGCGGAATCCACTGCTTCTGCGCTGTTGTTCGCTTTGACCGTATCCAAACGCGCGCCGCCGATACGCGCCAACGCGTCGCCGTTGATAAGACGGTTGATTTGGTCGCTGGGGAACGAGAATACGTCGGGAGCGTTGGTAACGTCGTTAAGAACCTTCGTTGCCGCGTCGTTTTCGCCCTGGATACCAAAGAAGAATTTATAAGATTTATCGGGATTAGCCGCTTTATAATCTTCTGCTACCTGTTTTGCAAATTCGTGGTCTGCTTCGGGACACCAAACGGTGAGCTTAATCGTTTCACCCGTGCCGCCCGTAGTGCCGCCGGTACTCGAACTCGTAGCGTTTGTATTACCGCCGCAAGCCGCTGCCGAAAGCGCCATACCAAGTCCCATTGCAAGACAAAGGAATTTTTTCATTTTCATCATCTTTTACCTCTTAAAGCGTATTGTCTGCGGACGGTTTTCCGCCCGCAGAACGATATACTAAAAATTACTTTTTACCGAAAGCTTATGCTTTAACGATGGTGATAGCACCGGTTTCGATTTCGATAGAGATGGTGTACGTACCAGCGGTGAGATAGTAGTTATCTTCGCCGTCGCCATACCAGTTTTGGATAGCGATTTCGCTGCCGAATACAACTTTAATAGCTGCCTGCGCTGCGTTACCGTCTTTATCCGTCTTGCCCTGTGCTGCGATCCAGCTGTAGTTAGGGTTAGCGGAAACGTCTGCAAGTTCAACCGTGCAAGATGCTACGCCGTCAACAACTTCCATCTTAGGCGTAACGTCTGCTTTTACCGCGTAGTTTACTGCGTTGCCGTCTGCGTCAAGGAACGTACCTACTACGTACCAATCAAGAGCTTCGTATGCAACCGAGTTATCGTTTGCGTTGTACTTAATAGCATACGTACCAACTTTCAAGAAGATGTTGGTAGCGCCGCCGTTTTCACCGTAGTCGCTGCCGTTGATTTCGTTCTTAACTTTAAGAGCTGCACATTTTTCGCCGAAGGGACCTTCGTTTGCCGTCCAATCCGCGAAATCTTCTTCCGTTACTTCATAAATAATCGTCCAAGTAGAACCGTCGTCGGATTTGGTCATCTTATGAGAATCCAAAATTTCCTTACCCGACCATTCGTTCATCGTACCGGAGATGTACATTCTGTGCGTTTCTGCCTGGGGTTCGATCTTTTCGATGAGTTCCCATGCAATCGTGTTGTAAGCGGGGTTGGAAGGATACGTGGTATACGTAAACTTATATCTACCGTCCTGACCGTCTGCAAGCCATACGTTCCAAACTTCAGCGCCCTTGTCGTATTCGTCGCCGCCATAGAACATAAGCGTGCCGTCTTCTGCACGTACTTCACCGTACTTTCTGTCTGCTGCCGTTACTTCGCCTGCGTCGGGAGCATAGGGGTTGATACCTGCTGCATATTCAAACCCGATCATGTGGCCGATACCCTGCTGATAATCCCAAGAATCGCTGTGCGTAATTTGGAATTTGTCGCCTGCATACATCGTGATTTCGATGGTGTATACATTTGCGTCGGTGATGCTGGTGTCTTTCGTCATGAAAAGACCTTCCGTGCTGTGACTCCAGTTACTTGCGCTCATGTCGCCGCTACCAGCGCCGATGAAATACCAAGCCGCGGTGTCTTCTACGTAAACGTTTTCTCTCCAAGCGGAGAATACGTCCGTGTCTTCCGTGATTTCCGTATTGAAATCAAATTCCTGAGAAAGAGAAGCTTCTGCAAACCAACCCATGAATTCCCAACCTTCTTTTTCAGGAGTCCATTCCGTTGCCTTGCCGCCCTTGTCAACTTTTTCACTCTTGAGTTCTTCCGTGCCGTCGTAATAGGTTACGGTCACCTGGTTTTCAGCAGGCGTTTCTACGCTGCTCTGGCTTTCGTTACCGCCCTCGTTTCCGCCGCCACAAGCTGCAAAGCCTACTGCCGACAATGCCATTACCGCAATCATAGATGCAGTAATAAAAAGTTTACGCTTCATAATTTTTCCTCCAAATATATATTATTTTTTTAAATTTCAAAGCTCCGTCGTTTATTTGCCGTCGCCTTTTGATTTTTGATTTATTCTGCCTTTACGGGGGATTTCTCTGTTTCGTGAGAAACAGAGAAAAGGGTACCCTTTTGCCATATTTTTCCGCCTTTATTATACAATATTTATATAATTTGTCAAGACGTTTTCAAAAAATTGTCCTTTACTCCATTAAACCTTTTTGTATACGTAACAGCTTACTTTGTCTACGTTTTGCGTTCCGGAAAGCCCGCTTTCAAGAGCCGTTGCGCCTGCGTTTTCGCCGTTTACGTACAAATCCCACGTACCTTCGGGAAGCGTGACGTTCACGTTCGATTCATTCGCGTTATATACCACAAACAACGTTTCATGAGTGTAGGGATTGTTCATTGTGAAAACAATCAGCGCGCCGTTTGTCTGCGTATCCAAAAGGCACACCGTTTGACCTCTGTCCGACGTCGTCGCAAGACGAAGCGTCTCACACGATTTACGGAACTCTATCAAACCCTTGTAATACTGCATCATTTGCCACTGCGGAGAATCTGCGGTGAAATCCCAACGCAAATTGTTGACTTCGTCGCTTGCATTATAGCTGTTTTCGTTGTACGAACCGTCCGCATTCTTCTTGCTGCGCAGCATTTCTTCACCCGCCTGCATAAACGGAACACCCAACGCCGTTTCCACAATCGCCGCCGAAAGCGCGTTGCGCTTCATGCGCATATCCAACGTACTTTCGTCCTCGCCGTATGCCCAGCAAATCTTATCCCAAAGCGCCAAATTATCATGCGCCGACGCATAGTTGATAACGTTCGTGGGATTGTAAGCAAACCAGCCGTTGCCCTTTACCTTGAAGTTTGCGTTATTGACCGAGCCATTGACGCCAAAGCGAATACGTTCCGCCGCGCTGCCTTTCGCGCCCGTCGCAAACGCGGTATCCTTGCCGTTGGTCGAGCCCTTTATTGCGTCACGGATAACGTCGTTGAACATCGCAACTCCGTTCGTCTTCGTGTCCGCGTTGACAAGCTTGATGTTGGCAAGCGTACTCTGCTGACCGCCGCTGAGCGTCGAGCTTCCGCCCGTCCAGCCTTCCCCGTAAATCAAAGCTTCGGGGTTGATGGCATGTACCGCTTTTTCAATGGCTTTCATCGTCGTTACGTCGTGCAAGCCCATCAAGTCGAAACGGAACCCATCGACGTTGTATTCCTGCATCCAATGGGTAACGGAATCGATCATGTACTTTCTGTACATTTCACGGTTCGACGCCGTTTCGTTACCGCATCCAGACCCGTTTGACGGCGTGCCGTTGGAGTTGTAGCGGTAGTAATAATAAGGCACGACCTTATTAAGATTCGAATCAATCGAATACGTATGGTTATATACGACGTCCATGACTACGGAAATGCCGTTTTCATGCAACGCTTGTACCATCTGTTTAAATTCCTTTACGCGTACTTCGCCGTGGAAAGGATCGGTTGAATAGCTACCCTCGGGAACGTTATAATTCTTGGGATCGTAGCCCCAATTAAAACCGCTGTCCGGGTTTGCTTCGTCCACCGTTGCGTAATCGTACGAGGGCAACAGATGCACGTGCGTAATCCCCAGCTCTTTCAAGTAATCCACGCCCACGGGCAGACCAGCCTCATTCTTTAATCCCGTTTCCGTAAACGCAAGGTATTTACCTTTATACTGCGACGCTTGGTTCTTGTTGGAGAAATCTCGAACGTGTACTTCCCAAATCACCGCGTCGGTATAGTTGGTCACGTCGGGATTATCAAATCTCTCGTTCGTCCAACCCTCGGGGTCGGTCGTGGACATATCCAAAATCATACCCCTGTTCCCGTTGACGCCTGCGCTGACTGCGTACGGGTCAACCGCTTCCTGGTCTCCCATCGACGTCACGACGTTGTACGTGTAATACTTGCCCGAAAGGTTGCCGTCCGCCTCATACGTCCATACCCCCTTGTCGCCCTTGGCAAGCTCTATCTTTTGATAAGCGTCGCAATCGTTGCCCGCTTCAAACAGGTTAAGGGTTACTTTGGACGCCGTCGGAGCCCACAATTTGAAAATCGTTCTACCGCCGATAAATTTTACACCCAAATCGTCGCCGTCATATACGTAATTTTCCTTAAATTCCGCACTGGAAAAATACGTATTCGGTACGACTGCTATGGGATCGAGATCGGCTATCTGCAAGGTGTATGCTTTGGATAAATCCATCTCTTCCTTCGTCGTGATCACGCCGTTCGAGCTCTGTTTGCCGAGCGTCGTAATGCTTTCAATCGCCACCTCGTTGCCCTCGCCGTCCAACAGCTTGTAATCGGAAAGCGAATCAAATTTCAGCGCTGAGCTGAGCACGAATTTCACGTGTGTGGAGTCCTGCATATCCGCAAGGGAGATATATTTAATTTCCTTCAACGTTTTACCGCCGTCCGTACTGGTATAGGATTTCGCGTCCCCTGCCTTTGTATAAATCACCGTTTCGTCCTCTTTCAATGCCACCGATCTGTCTGCGTCCGTCCCGTCCTTGGTTGCCGTACCCCACGTTTCACCGCCGGGATCGCTACAACCCGTACGAATGATAAAGCCCACTTCGTCAATCGTCTTGGATACGTTGATGACGACTTTTGCGCCATAAGCGCATTCGTGCAATTCATATCCTCTGCCGTTCGCTTCCGCGTGCCACATCCATACGTCACAGCCCTCATACCCCGCGTCGCGGTGGTAATAAATCGTCAGTTGCTTTTCATCTTCCCCGCGAGGTAGGAAATACTCCTCTTCCGGCTCTTGTGAAGAATCTTCCACAGCGCTTTGCGAAGAACTTTCCACGCTCTCTTCTTCCAAAGAGCTTTGTCCATTGTCCGTGCTGCCGCCGCACGAGAACGTACCCAGCAACATGACCGCCGCTAAAAGCGAACTGAGAAAACTGTAAAATCTTTTGGCTTTCATGCCGTTCCCTCCGTTTTTTACCTTACTTTCTAACTTTTTCCATATTCTCGCACTAAACGGTTATAAGTAGGTTTTCTTTTATCTCTTTTATGCGTTTATCTTTCGTAGCGTTTCGCCAAACCGCGCAGCCAAGCCGCCGTCGTTTTCGTGAAATCCGATTCCTTGAAGCGATAACTCCAATTATCCGAGGATACGGTGGACGGGAAGTTCATGCGCGATTCTTTGCCCAAACACAAAACGTCCTGCATCGGCACAATCGCCAAAAATGCTTTCGAGGCGAACAGAACCCGAATCACCGTTCGGCATTTTTCACTGCTGTCCGCGCCTTTGTACGTCACGTTCGCCGCCTTGCATTCCTTTTGCAAATCCAAATCAAACGCCTCGCGGTAATACCCTTCCAACCCGTCTATGTACGCGCGCAGGGGCTCGTTATCGTGCGTGCCCGTGTACGCGACAAAATTATTAGTATAGTTCGTCGGCTTATGCTCGTTATCGGGACTGCCATCGAAAGCAAATTCGATTACTTTCATACCCGGATACCCCGTCGCGCGCATCATGTTCCGCACGCCGTCGTCAATCACACCAAGGTCTTCCGCAACGATATTGCAAGTTTCCCTGCCCACAAACAGCTCCGCCGAAGGTCCTTGCATCCAAGTCCCGTTTTTGGCATTTTCCGCACCGCTGGGAATCGCGTAAAAGCGGTCGAAACCGCGGAAATGGTCAATGCGCACGATATCAAAACACGTCAGCGCGTCATCGATGCGTTTTTGCCACCACGCGTAACCGTTTTTCTTCATCTTTTCCCAGTCGTAAACGGGATTTCCCCAAAGCTGCCCCTCGTCCGTGAACGCGTCGGGCGGAACACCGGCCACCACGTCGGGATTGCCGCGTTCGTCTAAAAGGAAGAGTTCCTTGCCGTGCTTCCACATCTCCACGCTGTCAAAAGCCACGTAGATAGGCATGTCGCCCATAATTTCAATGCCCTGCGCGTGCGCGTACGCCTTCAAGGCGTTCCACTGTTTCAAAAATACGTATTGCGTGAATTGCCAGAACTCCACTTCCTCGCGGTGCTCTTCCACAAAAGCGTTTACCTTGTCCGCGTCATAGACCTTGTAGTTCTCCCACTCCGTCCACGGACGGTGTCCAAACTGACACTTCAACGCCATAAACACGCCAAAATCAGCGTAATCCCCCTCTTGAAGGAACTGCTGCCATGCCTTTTCTTTTTTATCAAAACGGGCAAAAGCTTTCTTCAAAACGTCCGCTTTTTGCAAAAACAGCTTGCCGTAATCCACACGCCGTTCGTTCTGCCCCCAATCCAAATCTCGATAATCGCTCTCTTCCAACAAGCCCTCTTTTTTCAGCTCGTCAAAGTCGATAAAATACGGGTTGAGCGCATGCGAATCGCACGATTGATAGGGGCTGTCGCCGTAATTCGTCGGGAGCAAAGGCAGAGTTTGCCAAATTTTCATCCCTGCGCTTTTCAACCAACGCACGAAACGGTGCGCCGCTTCGCCCATCGTTCCGATTCCGTACGACGCAGGCAAAGCCGATATCGGCATTAAAATCCCCGCTCTTCTCCTCTTGTCCATTTTTCATTTTCTCCCATTTTTTTCCTGACCTAATATACTTTATCACATTGCAAACGAAAAATCAACCGTTTTTTATAATTTTTTTTCGAAAAATGAAAATTTTTATTATAAAATGATAAATAATCACTTTTTTCGTAAAATTTACGGTCAACTATTGACATTTTTGTTTGATAATGGTATACTGTATGAAAGAAAGACTTTTTCTGGGGACGAAATATGACCATCAAAGACATTGCAAAAGAACTGAATTTATCCATTGCCACCGTCTCAAAAGCGTTAAACGGCGCGACGGATATTTCGGAATCGACGAGAAAACTCATTTGCGAATACGCGGAATCGGTGCAATACCGTTCGAGAAAATCAATGGCTTGGAACGGTCGAATTGCGTTGCTTTGGGCGAAGGAAGAACAGCGAGAAAAATACTCCGCCCCGTCGCTTGTCTCCGAATCTTTTCTTTCCATGGCGCAAAAAGAACGGTACGTTGTCGTGGAAGGCGTGTTGGAAAAAATGTTGGCGGAAAACGAGAAATTTAACCTCAACGAGTATTTGGCAGGGCATCATTTCTGCGGCGCGTTCCTTGTCGGGCTCAACTTTTTCAACCCTGTATATTCGCAGTTAAAAAAGACGAAATATCCGTTGGTTTTGTTGGATAATTACCTACTGGATAACGATTTGATTTCGGGGGTAGGCAGCGACAACATCCTCTCCACCGAAAAAGCCGTTGACCACCTCGTTTCCCTTGGGCATAAACAGATTGCGTTTTTGGGCGGCGAGCGGCAATCCCTTGTCGGTGCAGAACGCCTGGCAGGATATATCCTCGGGCTTTCGAAAAACGGTATCGAGTACCGTTACGACCTCACTTATTTTGGGGATTACACCCGTCAAGCGGGCATGGACGCGGCGGATTATTTTCAATCGCGGGACTGCACCGCCGTGGTGTGCGCGTCGGACATGATGGCGATGGGGCTTATCGACCAACTGCGCAAGTGGGGCAAAAAAGTCCCCGAGGACGTATCAGTCGTGGGCTTTGACGACCTGGAATTTTTGCGATATACCAACTACGACCTCACGACGATGCGCCAAGATTTTCAATTAATCGGTGAAAAGGCGTTCCGTATTTTAGAGAGCATGATAAAAGGCTTGCCGGCGCAACGGGCAAACGTTGGCTGCACGTTAATACCGCGCGGTTCAACCGTCCCCCCGAAAGAATAACAAGAAAAAAGCATAGAAAAAAACCGCCCTATCGGACGGTTTTTTTGTTTAACATCGTTACTATTTGTGTGTTCGCTTATCTAATCATAACGCAAGAGAGATTAGCAAAACAGTATAAACGATTTCTGCTACCTCGCTGAGTGATGGTAACGTTAACCACATAAGTCAGTAATTCATATTCACTATATTAAAAGCCTCTCCAATGGCTAAATTTAATGTCTAAGTCTCTTTGCTCTTTAAGCCTTATTGCTTCCTCGTTTTCTCTCAGTACCCTTTCTGTTCTTTCTCTCATTTCTTGTCTATCTTCTTCCTGCACACTTTTAAGGCTTACTTTTTCTTGTTTTACTTTTTCCTCGGGGCTTTTCTCAATAAACGTTTGTCCCTGCGTTGTTGAAACCGTTGGGGCGCTGTACTTATCAATCTCTTTATCAATCGTTTGAATAACCGCTTGTATTGTAGCTTTATGGGTCGACCACGCACGGGTATGCTTCCCGAACATCTCTACAAGCGTAACATATATTGTTTTTGCATTTTTCCACGATAAAATTGCATTAACTTTAGCAAAATCCCCTTCTGTTGAAAACATATCTATCAACCACTGACCATATGAATAAGAAATACTGATTATATCTAAAACAGTTGCAAATAACTCGTCCTCGGCTTCTTTTGCCTGACCTCTCGCCGACATAAATGAAACCAAAAGCATAGGCGAAATAATTTTTAATCGACTATCATACCAATTCTTTGAAAAATCAAATAGAGTCTTTGTAAAGCGAATGATTTCGCTAGAAATCAGTTCCACTACTTCGCATTGCTTGTCTTGAGGAACATTTTCTCTTATGCATTTCAACGTACTCTTAACCGAACTTTCAAATTTATTTGCGTTATAAGATATAGCACCATTGGTAGTTTGTAATGCGCCATAAAAGGCGCTGTAAAAAATAGCCTCCCAGCTATTTGGTTCTTCCACTAAGACCATAGCATAATACTTTTTCGCATCCTCAGCATTATTTTCGTCCTTAGCCCTTCTTGCTAATACATACCATTTTTCCAACTCTTCATTCGTTTTATCTATTCCCCCTGACGTAGCTGGAACACATTCCGCCGTCATTAATTTTTTTACCTCTTCTACCGTGTATTTTATACCGCACCCCTGGCATACAAACATTCCGTCTTGTTTTATAAAATTTGCACCACCACATATTTCACAAACAACCTTTCCCATTTTTTGTTTCCCTCCATAATATTTCTTCCTTACATAAAAATGTAACAAATTGTTACATATTATATTGTAACATTATGTTACAATTATGTCAAGAGGTTTTGGGATTTTTATGGAACTAATTGGGCTGAAAAAAATAAGAAAGCAAAAGAAGTATACACAGCTAAAAGTTGCGATGGATTTATCTATCAGCCGAGAAACCATTTCCTATTACGAAAACGGAAAACGCAGTCCTGACGTGGAAACTTTGGTTTTACTGTCTAATTATTTCCATGTATCCATCGATTATTTAATTACCGGAAAAGAGTTTCGGCAATAAAAAACCGCCCTATCGGACGGATTTTTTGTTTAACTTTTATACTGTGGTATTTAATTTTTTATTCTTACGATAGCGTATGAATTTGCCTATTAAAAATAAGATTTCATAAATTCCAAAGGATATGAAAAATACCGCGAGGCTCTTTACGTACAGGTTGGAAAACGCTACGATTTGCGACAGCGCAACCGCAACTCCCATATGTAAAATATAAATATAGAAAGCCGAGGATTTCCCTATCCATTGATAGAAAAACGGACAATCCGCTCGCTGAATCCCTAAGAAAAATTGCAGGAAACATACCGCCGAAATCACGCCCGTTATATACATTTCCAAATTATGATTGGGGCGCGCAATCAACTTATGTTCCGCAATTTGCAAGAAGAAAAACGCAACCGCAAGCACGAGATAAAGGTATTTATACCAGCTCTTTTTATGCCAGTCGATTTTCGCTGTCAAATATCCAAGCCCGAATGTCGGCAACCCGAAAAACCAAGCGTTGCGCATATATCGAATAGGCATATCGGTGTTTGGCTGCACGAGATACATAAAACCGCTGAAAAAGAAATAAATCGCAAACCCCACGGGTACGATAATTTTGTACAAACCCGTCTTTTGGTATCGAACCAACAACCCATGCACCAACGACACCACGAACAGAGCAATCAAAAACCAAATCTGCGCCCCTACCGTATAATAGGGAATCGGCGCGTTCAAGACAAAAAACTGAAACAAAACGTTCTCGCCCTCATAAAACAAAGTGGTGAAAAACCAGCCGATACTCGTGCCGCTTACAAGATAGGAAACGAACTCGTAAACGGTGTAAAAGGCTATCCCTATCAGCATATATTTTGCGCAGCGCCGAACAAACGACGGCGCTTTTTGTTTTTCCTTTTCCGCGCTATCCGCATACATAAAATAGCCGCTAATCATGAAAAAAGTCGGCACGGCAAGCCGGTATAACGGAAAAATCGCATACGTTTCCCCGACCAGATGAATACAAATTATCATAAAAGCAAGCAAAAATTTGAACAGGTCGAGATAGACGTTTCTGCCCGTTTTTTTCGTCGAAATTCTTTCCATTATAAGCTCCTTATCTCCGCCGAAACAATAGTAAAATCAAGCCTCTATCAAACCTCTGTCGAGGTCAAAAAATCGATGGCTTTTTGGTATTTTTCATTGCGGCGCAACGCCCACTCGTCAATATCGCCTGGAGACATACGCGAAAGGTCGCTGTTATGCCGCAAATCCGCAAGTTTTACCTGCCTTGCCACTGGATTGACGGACAGAGCTTTCACATAGTCCATATACGGCACGTCCTCGGCGTGCGTCAAAAGCCGTAAAACGTCCAACACCTCTTGCGGAAAACCCATGCCGCGCAGGTCCTCAAAGGTATAATCGGTATCCTCGACAACGTCGTGCAACAGAGCACACACCGTCGCAATTTCATTATCCATCTGCTCCGCGAGGTGAAAGGGATGGAAAACGTAAGGCATATCCGTCTTATCGACTTGATTTTTATGCGCCTCAAAACATAATTTTAAGGCTTTTTTCGTCAAATTTGTATAAATCATATCCTACTCCTTTTACCCTGCTATCGCAATTTGCGATATACTTCCTTATTATATCATAATTATATCATACATTTCATATTTTTTCAATGCTTTCGTTCTCTTTTTTTGTGCAAGAGATTTTTCCTCTACTTCAAACGTTCTTTCCGCTTCCACAGCGGTTTGTCACTGGCGCACAGCCATGCCCCGACGCTCATCAAGCCCAAAGCAATTAAATACGTATAATGCGGCACTTCGCTAAAAATCATAAGGGATAACAGCGTGCCTATAAAAGGAGCAACCGCATAATAGGTGCTCGTCCGCGCCGCGCCCAACAGCCTTTGCGCGTAAACGTAGAAAAAGATACTCAAACCGTAGGCGACGAACCCCACGCCAAGCACGGCAAAAACGCTCCACAAAACGGTTACGATTCTTACAACCAACGCATAAAAAGGACACGCCTTGAAGAACGTTCTTCAAGGCTTGTTTTTGTTTGTATTTCTACAAGGTCATTCAAAACAGCATGGTTGGAAATATATCGCGTACTGTTTTTTGTTTTTAGTTGTTTTCCGTGTCTCTTTGCCAGGAACTTCCGTCCCACGTCCACTTCATATTATCGGCATTCGTTTCTGGGTTCGTTACGTCTTTGCTATTGAAAAAACCATGCTTGGACGCCCATTTCCAACCGCTTGTTATTTCAAATTCCACATAATTCAAAGCTCCACAAGCTGAAAAGGCTTTCGTTAATGCAATAATATTTTTTGGAATATACAAACGTTCCAGAGCAATACACCCATAAAAAGCGTCAGGGCGCACGTGCGTTACACCGCTCCCGAAATCAATGGAAGTCAGCGCCGTGCAAGCATAACACATACTTTCTGCAATCACCGTGATATTGTCGGAAAAGGAGATGGATTGAAGGGACGAACAGTTTGCAAACGCCCAAGGCTCTACCCTTGTAACGCTGTCGGGTATCACAATTTCTTTCAAGGAAGCGCACCCGTCGAAAGCGTGCGAATAGATATATTCTAAACCGTCAGGCAAGGTAATTTCTTTTAAATTAGTACAATTCCCAAAAGCGCATTCCCAAATACCTTTTAAGCCGTTCCCTAATTCCACTTTTTCAAGCGCGGTACATTCCAGAAAAGCATTCTCGTAAATGAGTATAACATTATTAGGTATAACAATGCTTGTAATTCTTGTGTTCCCCATAAACGCTTCGGGTAAAACTCCCACAACGGGCAACCCCTCGTATGTATTCGGGATAACAATATCTGTATCGGTGCAAGTGCCAACGGATTTTACTGCATATTTTGTTCCGTCATTATTTTTTATGAGCTCTAATCCCTGACTGGCGGGAATTTTCATTTGATATCCGCAAATATCACATACGTAGTTTTCGTCAGCATCTAAATGCGATTCAAAAATATCAGGAGCAGAAGAAAAACAACCGCAGGTATAAATTTTTTGATGCATTTCTTCGTTTGCACTCCATTCATAAGTATGTTCACACGAAGAGGAATCTTGAGAGGCATGGGCATTAGAGTTACATCCTGAAAAACAGCCTAAGATAGAGCAAGCCGTCAAAGATAAAGCCAGTAATTTTTTCATTGATTTCTCCTTAAAAATAAAAAGTGCGTCAACCGAAGCTAACGCACAAAAAACGCAAACTCCGATGTCGCGAAACAAACCTTCAATAGCGCAAGAGCGAACTTGTCATTCTATCAAGTGGAATTTGCATTTTTATCAAACTCGTAATGATAGAATGCGCAAAAAGGGGTATACTCCCCCCCCTAAACCGAGAATTGCGCTTATTGCGCTTATTTCGCTATTTAGTTTGTTTCGCAATCTTATTATAGCACAAGAAATAAAATTTTACAATAGTTTTAAGACAAAAAATTAAAAGACACAAACGACATAATACATAAAAACACCCCTCGCAAGGGGGTGTTTCTTGTTTGTGGTGAAGCGAGTGTAACGTATGTTGAACCGATTTTTACTTCTTTATGTCTATTTGATTTTCTTCTTGCTCTTCAAATAATATTTGTCGTATTTCAATAAGCGCATCTAATATCTCGTTTAATTTTATCTTCGCGACTTTCTCACGAAAAGTTCGTATTCTATAATTATTTCTCCAAAATTCGCATTGACCGTGCTTTTCTACCGTTTCTTTCTTTTTTCGACATAACCCGCAATCCAGCTTGTCAAAGTGACACAAGCCCTTTGTGTAATAAGCTTTATAATTCCCACAATTCCAGCACTCTTCGTTTTTTCTTTCCATCGTTATCCCCCTTTTTATATCGAAAACCGATATGATACAATTATAACATATCGTTTTTCGATTGTCAATCGTTTTTCGATATATTTTGATATATAATAAAAATATGAAAACATTTGGGGAAATATTAAAAGAACTTAGAATAGAAAAAGGGCTTACGCAAAAAGCCCTTGCTCAAGAATTATCGGTAACAGTGCCTACACTTTCACATTGGGAGTGCGGTTATCAGGAGCCTTCTTTTAAGGATTTAATTATGTTATGTAAATATTTTGAAGTGTCGGCGGATTATATGCTTGGTTTAAGCGATTGAAAAAAATTTTGCTTACGCCAAGAGTATTATTACAGTATAATAAAAACACCACCAAAGCGGTGTAGGCAATCAAGTCGAAAATGGCATGCACGCAAGCTGTGATTACATATACCTACGGTAATTACGTACCAAACCTTCGGCTTGGGTAAAAAAGCAAAACCGTCCTTTCGGGCGGTTTTGCTTTTTTTGG
>JAZQGK010000131.1:0-4872 GCA_045539975.1 Candidatus Scatosoma sp.
AAGGTCCCGCAACGCCCGTTGTACTTATTCCAAACGTCGTTTTAAATATTTCGCGAACATTTTTAGCCATTTCAAGCGCAGTTTGACTACTTACCGCGCCAAATTCGTCCAAAGTCGTAACTTTTAGGAAAGATTTTTTAATTTCATTGGTGTAGGCGACGATTCCGCCCTTAAAATAGTTCGACGCGCCCGCAAAATCGGTAAAACGGCTCGCAACTAGCCCGCCAGTACAACTTTCCGCCGTAGAAACAGTAAAATTCTCCATTTAATCAATCCTTTCCGCCGCAATGTCATAAACAAAGCCCGATAAAACTTTTACGCGAATAATATCGCCCGCCTTGCTCCGTTCGTCGTTTTCTATATAAACTAAGCCGTCAATTTCGGGCGCGTCGCGATATGAACGCCCCGCGACCACTTCCGGAACCTCTTCATCGCGATTTTCTACCAAAATTTCCAATTCTTGCCCCTCTAAAGCCTCGTTTAGCTCCTGCGAAATTAAACTTTGCATGCTCATCAGCTCATGATAGCGTTCCTGCATGATTTCTTCTGATATTTGCTCCGGAAAATCGTATGCGGCGGTATCTTCTTCGCGCGAATACGTAAAAATTCCGACTTTATCCAGCCTTTGCGTCTGTAAAAATGCTTTTAGCTCTAAAAAATCCTCTTCCGTCTCGCCTGGAAAGCCCACGATAAAAGTTGAGCGAATTACGACATTTGGAATACGTTCGCGCAATTTTTTAAGCAAAATTTCTATCGATTCGCGATTATCGGGGCGATTCATGCGTTTTAATATCTTATTTGAGGCGTGTTGAAGCGGTAAATCGACATAATTACAAATTTTCGGCTCGGCGGCGATTAAATCAATCAATTCGTCGGAAAATCTGCGCGGATAAGCGTATAAAATCCTAATCCAGTGAATTTTTTCGACCTTAACCAGCTCGCGAAGGAGTTCGACAAGTTTTGGCTTGCCGTAAATGTCAATTCCGTAAGCTGTCGTATCTTGCGCGATTAAATTTATTTCTTTAACGCCTTGCGCGGCTAAATTTTCGACTTCAGCGCGAATATCTTCGATTTTTCTTGAAATTTGCCGCCCGCGAATCAGCGGAATTGAACAAAACGAACATTTATTATTACAACCCTCCGAAATTTTAACATAAGCGGTATAATCAGGCGTTGTGCGGATTCTGCGCGACTTTGAATTGTAAATAATGCTTTTTTCGCCGATAAAAATAGCTTTTCGCCCCGATAAAGCCTCTTCAATCGCCTCCATAATCCGATTCCATGCGCCGGTACCAATAATCGCGTCAACTTCGGGCATTTCGTCCAAAAGATTCGATTTATAAAGCTGACCGAGACAACCGGCGACGATTAAAGCGCGACATTTGCCATTTTTGTAGTCGGAAAGGTTTAAAATCGTGGTAATTGACTCTTCCTTAGCGGAAAGAATGAACGCGCAAGTATTTACAATTAAAATATCGGCATCGGACGGATTAGAAGTCAATTCGATGCCGTTTTTCTGCATAATTCCGAGCATTACCTCAGTATCAACCAAATTTTTCGCACAACCTAAGCTCACAAAGCCTGCTTTCAAAATAAATTCCCCCTTATTTTAATCGAACGTCATTTATCCACCGAAATAAAAATTCTTGCCGCTGTTTATCAGAAAAATGCGCCTGATTATCAAAAAGCAACAAATTTTTCCCTGCAAATGACTTATAAGCGAGCGTTTGCGGGTTTGTCGGGATAAAATAAAAGCCATTAGTCTGCAAATAAAGTTGCGCTTCGTCGCCAAGCAACCAGTCGGCAAATTTCGCGGCAACTTGATTTTTCGCGTAATCTTTTGTGGTAATTCCAATGCCAGTCAGCAAATAACTGGTGCCGTCAGCGGGATAAATAATTTTTAGGGGGTAACCGTTCTGCAAATAGCGCAAAGTTTCGCTTTCGACAGCGACGGAAATATCAACTTCGCCCATACCGGCTTGCCGAACCGGATTTGATAAAAATTTTGCGTACTGAACAACTTTAGGGTGAATGCCGCGTAAAATTTCGTAAGTTTTGGCGTCGCCGAAGTTGCCGATAAGCTGAAGCATGAGATTAGCCGACGCATCAGCCGCGATAAAATCAGTTATCCCGACGCGAATATTTTTATCACGCGATAATTTCTCCCAAGTGTTCGGAATTTCGACAGTTGAGCGCAGAAAATCTTTATTCGCGCAAAAAATAATCGGGTCGTACCAAATTCCAATCCATCTGTCGTGCTTATCTTTGAATTTATAGCGAACAGCGTCGTTAGTTTCGGAAGTGTAAGGCGTTAGCAAATTAAAATTCGCCGCCTCCTGCAAAATTTTGCTGTCAGCAAGGACAATATCGACCGTGCGGACGACAGTTGGGTCAGAAACGGCGTCATTTTTAATTTCCTGCAAAATTTCCTGCGAATTCATAGGGATAAAGTTAATTCGCACGTGATTTTCGCGCTCGTACACGTCAGCCAGGACAGAAACAATTTCAGTCGGCAAAGTTGTATAAGCAGTAAGTTCTGCAGTGGGCGAACCCGAAGTTTTTTTATCAGCGTCGGCTGGGAAGATAAAACCGGCGACCGCCGCCAAAATTATCATGAGTGCAGTTAATATGAAAACTGTATATCGTCGCATTTCCAGAATCCTCCGCAATTTTTTAGGCATTATATAAAATTTCGCGAGCCTTTACAAGAAAATTATTAGTTGATTGAAATTGAATAGCGTGATAAAATTTTTCGCGAGGAGGACTTGAAATGAAACTTGATACGCTGGCGCAGAGGCATAAATTGATTGAAGATCTGGTTAAAAAGGGCTTTGAGTTTGAAGAAAGTTTGATTCACGCGGAAGATAGCGGCGACGATTGGGGCGGCGCGATGAGTACCGTTGAAAATTTGGTCACGATTGAGGAAATGATTCGCGCGGAAGAAATTTTTTTGGTCACCTATGGCGAAATGGATAATGTTCGCACGCGAAATTTCGACGAAAAGGAAATTTATCTCAGCATGGTCGACGACGCGCTTATTTATTTTATCGATACAATACTTTTGCGCAGAATTGAATTCACTTTCGACCACTTAAACGGCTGGGATTTCGTTTCTGAGGGCGGAAAGAAGTTTCAGAAGACATTTTGCAGGAAAATCGACGCGCTTAGGAAAAAATATCAAGATATTTACGACCTTTAAGAGGATTTTGCCATGAAACTTGAAACTTTCGACCAAAGATTTGATTTTGTCAAGGAAATGATTGATGAGGGCTTTGCATTTCAAGAAAGCGTCGCGGATTTGGAAGACGATAACGATTGGGCTGGCGCAATGGTTACTGTTGAGAATTTAGCGGCGGTTGAGGATATGATTTGCACGGAAGAAATTTTTCTTGACACGTTTAACGATATGGGAAACATTCGGACGAGCAATCGCGACGAGCAGGAAGAATTTATAGGAATTTTTATGTATGAAGGGCTAAATTCTTTCAACGAAACGATACTTTTGCCGCGATTGAGGCATACGCTAGAAGTTTTGGAGAATTGGGGCTTTAGAACTGAAGACGGCGTTAAATTTAAGGATAATTTCTGCGAAAAGCTTAACGCGCTGATAAAAAAGTACGACGGGCTTTACGATATTTAAATTTAGGAGTTGATAATTTTGTTTAAAGGCAAAAGAGTAGTAGTAACGGGTTTAGGGGCGGTAACGCCGATAGGAATTGGCAAAGAAGCCTTTTGGAACGCGCTAATTGCTGGGAAAAATGGAATTGGGAAGATAACGCGCTTTGACGCGACGGGCTACACGGTTCAAATTGCCGGCGAAGTTCCTGATTTCGACCCAGTGCAATTTATCGATAAAAAAGAGCTTAAACGCATGGACAGATACACGCAATTTGCGTTAGCGGCGACGAAATTGGCGATTGAGGACGCAAAACTTGACGTTAAGACGATTGACGGCGACCGCGCAGGCGTTTTTATCGGTTCAGGGATTGGCGGCATGGAAACTTTGCATAATCAGTACGAAAAACTGTTTACGAAGGGCGCGAGCCGAATTAGTCCGTTTTTTATCCCGATGATGATAGCAAATATGGCGGCTGGCAATGTCGCGATAGCATTTGGCTTGCGCGGGGCGTGTGAATGCATAGTAACGGCTTGCGCGTCGGGCACAAATGCCATTGGCGACGCATTTAGGACGATTGAGCGCGGCGAAGCTGATATAATGTTCGCTGGCGGCAGTGAAGCGGCGATTTCACCGGCTGGCGTGTCTGGATTTTCAGCGATGAAGGCACTTTGCGCCGACCACAACGACGATCCGGCGCATGCGTCGCGACCTTTTGATAAAAATCGCAGTGGTTTTGTCATGGGCGAGGGCGCAGGAATTATTTTGCTGGAGAGTTTGGAGCACGCAAAAGCTCGCGACGCGCACATTTACGCGGAAATTGTCGGCTACGGCAGAAATGACGACGCTTATCACATTACGACGCCCGCGCCCGGCGGAATTACTCAAGGAAAGTGCATGAAATTGGCGATTGACGATGCGGGACTTAATCCGGAGGAAATTAACTACATAAATGCGCATGGAACGTCGACGCAATTCAATGACAAGGGCGAAACCGAAGCGATTAAGCAAATTTTCGGCGAATACGCCTATAAAATCCCAGTTTCGTCGACAAAATCAATGACAGGGCACATGTTAGGCGCGGCAGGCGGCGTTGAGGCGATTGCGTGTGTTTTATCGATAGAAAATAACATTGTGCACCCGACGACCAATTACGAGACGCCCGACGAAGGGCTTGATTTAAATTATGTCCCGAATGTGGCGCAAAAACACGAAGTCAACGCGGCGATTTCCAATTCGTTTGGATTTGGCGGGCA
>JAZQGK010000132.1:0-11898 GCA_045539975.1 Candidatus Scatosoma sp.
TACACGGTGTCGAACTCGTAATCTTTTAATTCGTCGCCGCGCATTTTTAATTCTTTGTATAAACATGCCATATACGCTTCCGCGTACTCGATTTTATCGGGGAAGGACGTAAAGTCGCAATAACTGCATTTGTGTCTGCAAAAAGGCACGTGAATGTATATACCTGCCATAAGTCTCCTTTATAATTCCATGAAAAATTCGCCGTGATATAGATAGGTATGTAAATCGACGAATCCTTCATCGTTTACCTTGACCCCCTCCGCGCGTAATAGCTGAGCCTGCACTTCTTTCCCACCAAAAGCAAACGCAGGGGCTAATCCGCCGAATCGGTTGACAACGCGATGGCAAGGAATAATCCCCGGCCGCGGATTGACGTGCAATGCATACCCCACTTGACGCGCCGCGCGCGGACTGCCTGCTGCGCAAGCAATCTGTCCGTACGTTGCCACCCTGCCTTCGGGGATTTGTTTGACCGCTTCGTATACCCGTTCAAAAAAATTCATATCAGTCTTTATTCGTTTTCAAAATTTCCATAAACATTTCGCTGGGAACGTCTACGCTACCCACTTTACGCATACGTTTTTTACCCTCTTTCTGCTTTTCGAGAAGCTTTCTCTTACGCGTGATATCGCCGCCGTAGCACTTCGCCAAAACGTCTTTTCTACCCGCCTTGACCGTTTCACGGGCAATAATTTTTCCGCCGACAGCCGCCTGTACGGGAATCTCGAAAAGCTGACGGGGAATGGCTTCTTTCAGATTTTCACAAAGCGTTCTGCCGCGTTCGTAGGCTCTGCCCTCGAATACGATGGTTGAGAGCGCGTCGCAAATTTCGCCGTTGAGCAAAATATCCAGTTTGACGAGCTTGGAACGTTGATAACCTGCCAGTTCGTAATCGAAACTTGCATACCCTTTCGTGCGCGATTTCAAGCCGTCGAAAAAGTCGTATACAATCTCGTTTAAAGGCAACGTGTATTCTAATTTCACGCGGCGCTCGTCCACGTACGTCATATTTTTAAAGATACCGCGCTTTTCTTTGCAAAGGTCCATAATCGGGCCCATATAATCGGGCGGCGTATAAATTTCCGCTTTGACGATGGGTTCTTCCATGTATTCGATATCCGAAACGTCGGGAAGATGCGAAGGATTGTCCACAAACAGCTCCTCGCCGTTGGTTTTGTGGACCAAATAACTAACACTGGGCGCGGTTGTGATGATATCCAAATTAAACTCACGTTCGATACGTTCTTGGATAATTTCCATGTGCAACAAACCCAAGAAACCACAACGGAAGCCAAAGCCGAGCGCCACGGAATTGTCCGGTTCGAAAATGAGTGCCGCGTCGTTTAATTGCAATTTCAAAATCGCTTCTTTTAAGTCGTTGAACTTGCTGCCGTCGAGCGGATAAATACCGCAGAAAACTACGGGTTGCACCTTTTTATAGCCGGGAAGAGGTTCTTTTGCCGGGTTGGAAACCAACGTGACCGTATCGCCAACCGCTACGTCTTGAATGGATTTAATGGACGCCGCTATATAGCCTACCTCGCCTGCTTTTAAGCAGTCCTTAGGAAAGAGCCCGGGCGCAAACGCACCCACTTCGGTGACGTCGTACGTGGTTGTAGATAAAAACGTTTTGATTTTATCGCCGACTTTTACCGAGCCGTCCATAATTCGAACAAAGAGAATAACCCCTTTATAATTATCGTAATAACTGTCAAAAATCAAAGCTTTTAAGGATTCTTCCGTGTCGCCTCTGGGAGCAGGAAAATAATCCTTAATCGCCTCCAACAAATCTTCGATGTTTGTACCCTCTTTCGCGGATACGCAAGGAATGCCGTCCGCCGGCAAACCAATGACTTCTTCGATTTCCTTTTTCACTTCCTCTACGCGCGCGCTCGGCAAGTCGATTTTATTGATAACCGGTAAAATTTCCAAATCATTTTCCATCGCCAAATATACGTTGGCAAGCGTTTGCGCTTCTACCCCCTGCGTTGCGTCGACAACCAAAATCGCCCCCTCGCACGCTGCCAAAGAACGGCTGACTTCGTACGTGAAGTCAACGTGGCCCGGGGTATCGATTAAATTGTATTCGTATTCTTTCCCGTCTTTTGACGTGTAATACATACGCACGGGCGTGAGTTTGATAGTAATACCGCGCTCTCTTTCTATGTCCATGCTATCCAAAAGCTGTTCTTCCATGTCTCGCTTGGATACTTGGCCGGTACGCTCGATCAATCGATCGGCAAGCGTACTTTTACCATGGTCAATATGCGCGATAATACAAAAATTTCTTAATAGAGAATTGGGTTTTGCCATAAGTTTTCCTTATATTTTATAAATTTCAAATATGCCATCAATCTTCCTTGCGGAAATATTGAATAAAGCTATGCAATGCATACGATATCGGCTGATTTTTGGGTAAAAGCATCCCCACCGAGCGAGCAGGTAATTCAGGATCGGTCTTGACCTCGTATAATTCGCCTGCCTGCAATCTACGCAAAGCGTAAGCCCTTGGAATTACCCCGATTCCCATACCGCGATGAACAAGGCGTTTCATAAGATCCCAGCTTCCCACCTCGATGGACGGTTGTAAATTGACTCCTACCGTATCCAAAAAAGCATCCAACGAACGGCGGGCTACTGTGTTTTTGTCCATTAAAATTAAGGGATATTTTTTTAACTCGGACAAAGAAATGGGACGTTCGGAGAGCTCTTTATATTTTTCGCCGGCGATAAAAATGTCGTTTAGGCGCATGCAATTACCCTCTAGTTCTAATTCGTCATCTACGGTAATCGGAAGATTGACAAATGCCACGTCGCATTTGTTGGCTTTCAGTTTTTCAATCGTGTCGGGGGTAAAATTCGCCATCAATTCGATTTTTACCGCGGGGAAACGTTCGTGGAAGTCTACGATTTTATCCGCGAGGAAATATTCGAAAATGGTGTCGCTTGCCCCGATGCGGATTGTACCGACCGCAGAAGATTGCATCTGCGCAAGACGATTCTCCGCCTCACACAAAAGCTCTAACGCGCGTTCTACCTCTGCAAAAATTATTTTGCCGCCCTGCGCGGAAAGCTCCATACCGCGATGCCGACGATCGAACAGCGGAACACCAAGCTGGTTTTCCAACTGTTTAATTGACTGCGATACAGCGGGTTGCGAAATGTATAATTCCTCCGCGGCACGTGTTAAACTGCCGCATTTCGCCACTGTATAAAATACTCTGTATAATTCTAAATTTACCATATACCTCGTCCTGCCCTTATTCCTTTGAGTCCCCTTATTTTCCCACGCAGAACTTTGAGAAAATTTCTTCAATAATTGCCTCGGTCGCCGTTTCGCCCGTGATTTCCCCTAAGGCGTCCCATGCCTCTTTGACGTCAATCCCGATTAAGTCGAGAGGTTGCGACGTCTGGCAGGCAAAAATCGCCTTTTGCAAGCTGTCTTTTGCTCTTGTCAAAGCACCGAAATGCCGTTCTTCAATGAGGAACGCGGCGTCTTCACCACGCGCGCCGAAACTCTTTTCATAAAGCAACGTTTTCAAGCGTTCAATCCCAGCACCGGTTACGGCAGACGTATAAACGTCGGCATCCGTTTCCGTTTCATCACGGGATAAGTCTATCTTATTGAAAACTTTTATAAGCGGTTTATCTTGCACCATTGACAAGACGCGCGCGTCTTCCTCGTCCGCGCCCATGGCGTAATCCGCAACAAACACAACGACGTCTGCCGCGCGAATAATCGATTCTGCACGCTCGATACCGATATTCTCTATCGCATCCGAGCTTTCTCTAACGCCTGCGGTGTCATATAAATTAAACTTCCTACCGTCGATTTCCAAAATCCCTTCCACGGCGTCGCGCGTCGTACCGGCTATCCCGGAAACGATGGCTTTGTCATAGCCTAACAATTTATTTAAAAGCGAACTTTTGCCCGTATTGGGTTTTCCGCAAATCGCGACGGTCACACCCGATTTTATTTTCTTGCCGACGGCGTAGCTTGCCGTCAAAATGGAGATTTCCGAAGAAAGATTTTTTAATACGGGAATAATTTCCGCGACGTGCTGTTCCTCCACGTCCTCCTCCGGATAGTCCACGGAAACGTCGATGCCTGCCAGTAACGTTTTTAATTCGTCTTGCAAAGCGCGAACCTTGCTTGTCAGTTTTTCACTGTACAGCAAAAATCCCGCCTTTACCTCGGCATCCGATTCCCCGTTAATCATATCGGCAACGCCCTCCGCCGACGCCAACGAGAGTTTCCCGTTCAAAAAAGCACGTTTGGTGAACTCGCCTTTCCCTGCGGGCTTTGCACCATGACGAAAGGTTTGGCGCAAAATACCGCGCGCGACGTTTTCGCCGCCGTGACATTGAAATTCTATGATATCCTCGCCCGTATAGCTGGCAGGGGCTTTGAAATACACGCAAAGACCGTAATCGGTAAAATTACCCCCGTCAATCTGACCGGGATACATCCGATATGGCTGAAAATCTGCCACCTTTGTTTTGCCTACCGGCGTAAACATTTTTTCCGCTATTGCAAGCGGATTCTTGCCACTGATACGGATAATTGCCACACCGCCTTTCCCTGCGGGCGTCGCAATCGCCGCTACGTTCGCCTCCATCATGCTTTTTCTCCGTTTTTTGCGCTTTTTAAGGTTGTTTTACCCTTAAAATTGTCGCCTTTTTGTTATAACCGAAAATTATACTTTTTACTATTATATCACAGTATTTTCCCCGTGTAAACCGTTTTAAAGCATTTTGGTATAAAAAAAGACGGAAAATATAAATCTTTCTTATCTTCCGTCTTTATTTTTATTCCTTTGTTTTTATAGAACGCGCGCAAACGTCAACGCCTCTGCTTTTAATTGAAGAAATCCTCCGAATCATTGCCCTTAAAAGGAGTATTTCCCGTTGAATTTTCCGCTCCGTTCAAGGTATTATTTTCGTTGCCGCTATTGGACGAAAATTCCTCAAACGGGTCCTCCGGGGGCGTGGGATTCGTACCATTTTGTTGGTTTTGGTTCTGTGCACCGCCATAAGGCGTTCCCGGATTGCCGTAGGGATTACCGTAAGGATTACCATAAGGATTACCATAGGGATTACCATAGGGATTGCCGTAGTGTTGTTGCTGTCTACGGATAAAGGCTTCGCGTTTTGCACGCATATATGCCTCGTAGTCGATGGGCTTGCGGTTGCGCAAGACGAAGATAACGATGTATCTTGCCAGCGGTACAAAAAGCGCCAACAGTGATAAGCCAAAGTAATGGCGCGTTGCATATTTTTTGAAGAGCGCAATTACCAAAACGAGCATAAGAATTTCGTAAATTAAACCGAAAATGTAAACGAAAAGCTCCCCGTTTTCAAAATACCAAGCAGCGACCTTTCCCAAGCCCGAAACCGCCGTCGGCCAGTAGGGAATGGAATAGGTATAAATACCATCCGTGTAATCGTGCCAGTGGGGTTCGCCGTGCGCCATATACAGATAAAATTCCGCGGCTATCATGACAAAAGAGCCAATTGCGACAAGGATTTGCGCGGCCATCGCGTATACGCCTGCCCCCTTCATTTTACGGTTAAAAAATCGGCATTCGCCCGTCAGTTTCCCGATATAATAGGTATTCGCAAAAGGAATAAAGGCCAAGTATTTATGCTTTAAACCCTGATTTTTCGCCATTGCGTACAAACCAAAGCCCTGCAATATAAATAAAGCAAGCCAAATGGAAAAGCCTATTCCCAGCGACCAAAAAAGCAGGACGTAGGAAGGTAACCCCTCAAAGCTTTTTGAGAAAAAACCTGCTATTACACCGCAAGCAGAGGTATACAATTCATAAATATCCATAGTTTTTACTCCGTTTTTTCGTAATCGACCTGCATCAAGGTGAGCCCTTTTGCAGGCATCGTCTTTCCAAGTAGTTCTCTTTCGCCCGTTTGGTAGGACCGCAAGACGTCCTCGATTTTGCGTTTTCCGCTCCCTATCGCCAACAACGTACCTGCCATTGTTCGAACCATGTTATATAAAAATCCGTTGCCTGTTACGTAAATTTTAATATCGCGGCAACCGAAGCTTTCGCCCTCTTCTACACGCACTTCATACACGGTACGCACCGTCGTTTTCACAGACGAACCAGACGCGCAAAACGCCTTAAAATCATGTTCACCCTCGAAGATTTTTGCAATTTCTTGCAAAACCGTCAATGGCGGAGCTACATCGACGCGCACGGCATACCGTTCTTTCAGCGGCATTTCTCTTGCGGAAACGTACAAGGAATAACAATACATTTTCCGCTTTGCACTGCGGTTAGAATCAAAGCTTTCATCGGCTCCCCACCCCTCCGTTATCCGCACGTCGGGCGGTAAAAAACGGTTAAGACAATCGGGCATTTTTTCCGGCGGAACGGTGATAACGCCATCATCAAAATGACAGACCTGACCGGCTGCGTGGACACCTGCGTCCGTGCGGCCACTCGCCGTAACGCGGACTTGTCTACCCAGCGTAGAAAAAATCGTTTCTTCTAATACCTGCTGTACGGAAACGGCGTTCTTTTGGCGTTGCCAACCTGCGTACCCCGTTCCGTCGTATGCAATTTTTAAAACGTAACGCATCCTCTCGCCGTCCTCCGTTTTTATATTTTACACGAGCGCTGTCGTGTAGATTTTTAAGAGAATAATACCCGTAATCAACGCTGCGCCGATAATAAACGCAAAAATATCTCGCCATCCAAGCGTCAATTTTTTGTACTTGGTACGCACTTTGCTGCCCGAATAGCAACGGGCGTCCATCGCGTCGCCAAGCTCGTCCGCACGGCGGAAAGCACTGATTAAAAGCGGTATCAAAATAGGAATTATTGCCTTTATACGCTTGACCAAACCGCCGGTTTCAAAATCAGCACCACGCGCTTTTTGCGCGTTCATAATCCTACCCGTTTCATCCGTTAAAATGGGGATAAACCGAAGGGCTATCGACATAATCAAAGCCAATTCGTGCACGGGGAAGCGTATAATTTTCAGCGGTGAGAGCAAGCTTTCTATCCCGTCCGCAAGCGCAACCGGCGAAGTTGTCAACGTCAAAAGCGAAGACGCAAGCACCAGTAAAAAGAGTCTTGCGGCAAGAAAAATTGCGTAATAAACGGATTCCTTGCTGATAGAAATAAATTTCCACTGCCACCAAATTGTTTCGCCTTTATAAAAGAACAAATTCAGTACCGTCATGAAAACAAGCAAAAACAGTACGGCTTTTACAGAACGAAGCAGGCTTGTAAAAGGGACTCCGGAAAAGCAAGCGGCGATAAAAAATACAGCCGCGCACGCCCCAAGCGCATAGAAATTATCACCGATGAACACCGCCACGATGAAGGCTATTAAGAACACGATTTTCATGCGCGGGTCCATACGATGCAAGAACGATTTAGAGGGGTAGTACTGTCCAAAAGAAACGTCACGCATGCGCTCCACCCCCTTTGCCGTTTTCCGCTGTATTGCTATCCGTTGCGTTTAACCGCGCGATAGAAAGCGTTTTGTGCAGAAAATCTTGCATGGTGTAATCGCAATCGATATTTATCGATTTTTCACGAAGTTTGTCCGTCACATGCGCAATAAACGGAACGTCTAAGCCTAAACTTTTTAAACGTTCGCCCTGCGAGAATAAGCGTTTGGGGGCATCGCATAATACGACTTTGCCCTCTGAAAATACCGCGGCGCGATTGCAATTTTCCGCAATTTCGTCCATGTCGTGAGAAACGATAATCACCGTCTTGCACCAATCCTGATGGATTTTATGCAACAGAGTCATAATCTCTTCTTTCCCAAGTGGGTCAAGCCCTGCCGCGGGTTCGTCTAAAATTAAAATTTCGGGTTTGGTAACAATTACGCCTGCAATAGCCACACGGCGTTTTTGACCACCGGATAATTCGAACGGGGAACGGCTTTTTATCTCTTCATAGCAGAGCCCAACCGTTTCCACCGCTTCCCGGACGGCGAGTTCGACATCCTCTTTCGTCATGCCGTCACGGAAATTTTTCAAGCCGAACGAAACGTCCTCAAATACGGTTTCTGCGAACAGTTGGTATTCGGGATATTGAAACACCATACCCACTTTCGAACGCAAAGCTTTAAAATCCGTTTTCTTGTTCGTGAGGTCGAAACCGTTGACAATAAGACGGGTTTTAAGGGGCGCGATTTGCCCTTTCTTTACTCGTTTTTCTTTATATTTTTTGTCCGCCATAGGCGTTTTTATCAAAGCGTTGAGGTGTTGGACAAAGGTGGATTTCCCACTGCCGGTATGCCCGATAATCCCAAAAAAATCACCCGAGTTTATCGATAAATCGACTCCGTTTAACGCATACGTCGCAAAAGCCGATTTGGGATTGTACACGTGCGTTAAGTTTTCACAAAGGACTCCGCCAATCCCTGTCGCGAGGTGGAAGCCCTCTTGCTCGTCCTCACAAATTTCCTCCTTTCCCTCCGTGGCAATCGGTGCATACGGAAGCAAGGCTTGGGCGATATTTTGCGCTACCATTTCCGCGTCCATGCTTTCATGGACACACAAACCGCCATTCTGCAAAGCGCGGCAAAGCCGCAACGCTCGAGGCGAAGTTAAAGAATATTTTGCAAGGCGGTCTTCATCGGAAAGAACCTCGGAAGGCTTGCCTTCCATGACGATTTTCCCTTTATTCATAACGATAGCGCGGTCCGCTAGCATCGCTTCTTCGGGGAAGTGCGTAATGAGAATGACCGTGATTTTTTCCTCTTTATTCAAGCGCAAAACTACGTCCATGACTTCTTTTCTGCCGCGAGGGTCAAGCATTGCCGTTGCTTCGTCTAAAATCATTACGCGAGGTTTTAAAGCCAAGACGCCTGCGATGGCGATACGTTGTTTTTGACCGCCGGAAAGGCGTTCGGGCGTGGCGCGACGGAAATCTTCCATTCCCACGGCATTGAGCGCAAACGATATCCGTTCCCCTATTTCTTTACGGGGCGTACCGATATTTTCAGGACCGAACGCAATATCGTCCTCAACAATAGACGCAACAGTTTGATTGTCGGGGTTCTGGAACACGATGCCTACCCCTTTGCGGATTTCGAAAAGGTTTTTTGAATCCAACGCGTCCATGCCAAGCACCGTAATTTGACCGCTCGTCGGCGTTAAAAGCCCGTTGGTCAACCGCGCGAGCGTGGATTTTCCGCTGCCGTTATGCCCGAGTACGGCAACAAATTCCCCTTCTTGCACGGATAGACTGACGCCTGCCACGGCAAAAGAAGCGTCCTCGGCAAAAGCGTCTTGTTCTGCGCGTTTTTCCGATTCCGCATATGAAAAATGTACGTTTTCAAATTTAAGAACTTCCATTACCGCTCTACTCTTTCCTTTTTTGGGCATATCATACCAATTTACTATTTTATTATAGCAAACTTTTCATTTTATTACAATGAAAATGAGGTGAAATTGTGTGTTATTGTTAAGAAAAAAATAAAAACGAGTATCACTACCCGTTTTATCTGCGTTATTTGCCGCTTTTTTCTATCGTGTATTTTCCGTCTGTCGTTATGGTAATCATCACCGTACCTTCCGTGTCCGTTCGGTGCACGTTGACGCCTGCCGCGGCAAGCCGTTCTAACGTTTCCGCTGCGGGATGTCCGTAGGTATTGTCTACTCCACAGGAAATAATCCCGTCTTTCGCTCCGATATATTTCAAAAATTCTGCCGTGGTCGAGCTTCCGCTGCCGTGATGAGATACTTTTATCACGTCCGTATCCGTTAAACGCACACCGAGCGAAGAGAAAACGCCCAACTCGTCTTCCGTCATCAATCTTGTTTCGATATCAGCCGGCGCGTCGCCCATAAACACCGCGCTCACGCCTTGATATTCCAGCCAAACCACCGAGGACATTTCATTATCCTCTATAATTTCCGTTTCGCCATTAATAACGCCGTCTACCAGCATCGAATCGGGGTATAAAAAGCAAAAATTATAAGCATATTCCGTTTCTATCGTGGCTTGACCAAGATTGCCAAGTGAGCGTGAGGAATAGTTGCGTATCGTGTCCGTTTTTAAAAGCGTAGCATAAAATTTCGCGTATGCGGTTTCCGACATGCTAAACTTGGGCGGCAGATAGGCGTTTCGCACTTTCTTTTGTTGCAACAGAGTTTGCAAGCCGCCGCAATGGTCGCGGTCTGCGTGTGTGACGATAAGATGATCGATTTTCTTGATTTTAAGCGCATTAATATACCGTATTAAGGTACGTTTCGCCGCTCCGCTACCATCGCCGCCGTCTATCAGCACTACTTTTCCATCCGGCAATTCAATTAAAGTCGCGTCGCCCTGCCCCACGTCCAAGAAATGAATGCGCAATTCCCCAGCCATGCGTTTGGACACGTTTGGAAGAGAAACGCGGTATTTCCAAGAGCTCGGCGGTACAAAAGCGGAAAAGATACAAAGCCCTAAAAGGCATGCTAAAAGGATACAAAGCAGGATACGTTTAAGAAGTTTTTCTTTTCTTTCGACGTTTAGCTTTTCTGCTCTGTATCCCATAATTATCTTCCGTGTGTGTTGTTATTGTTCTTCTTTATTCGACAGATCTTTCTTTTGCTTTCTCAATCTGCTCAAAAACAGCCGACAAAGCGTCCGTTTGGTAATCTTCTATTCTGCCTGCGTCGGCAAGTTTGGAAATTTCCGCATCTAAAGGCATGCGTGCAACCGCCGGAATTCCGTATTCCGCCGCGATTGTTTCCGCTTTACTATGCCCGAAGACTTCTATCTTTTTACCGCAATCGGGACAGGAAAGATAACTCATGTTTTCTACCAAGCCCAAGACGGGGATGTTCATGATTTTCGCCATGTTTACGGCTTTTTCTACGACCATGCGCACCAAATCCTGAGGCGTTGTTACAATGACAATCCCTGCAATGGGAATGCTTTGAAATACCGTCAAAGGCACGTCACCTGTTCCCGGCGGCATATCGATAAAGAGCAAGTCTACGTCTTGCCAAATAACATCCGTCCAGAACTGCATGACCGTACCCGAAATGACCATTCCTCGCCAAATAACGGGCGACGTCGCGTCATCCAAAAGCAAGTTCATGGAAACCATCTGAATCCCCGATGGGGAAATAACGGTGTTGATACCGTTTTCATCGCCGGTAATGCGTTCGTTTACGCCGAACATGTGCGGAATGGACGGCCCGGTAATATCCGCGTCCATAAGCCCAACGGATTTGCCCTGCTTGTTTGCGTATGCAGCCAAAAGAGAGGTCGTGAGAGATTTCCCTACCCCACCTTTACCACTGACGACGCCGATGACTTTTTTCACCGAGGATTTTTTATGCGGAGCTTTTAACATGCTTTCTTTTTTTCTTGACGCGCAAGAACTGGAAGAACAGCTTGAACAGTTATGTGTACAATTTTCTGACATAATTCCACCTTCTTTTTCTTTATTATACTCCCACTGCATTTTTTTGTCAACCGTTCGTTTGGACTTTCAGGAGATATGCGTAGTTTTGACAAAATTTTTCATTCGTAATACACATTCCCAGAAAAAAACGCGCAAAAAATGATTGCTTTCCCTTGCAAAATGGTGTATAATAATTAGGCTGCGCGTAGGTGGGGAGGTAGCGGCACCCTGCATCTGCAATCCGCTATAGCAGAGCTGAACGCCTTTCTCGACGAGGTTTATGGAAGGCTTGCGCGCCGTAAGGAATGTTGATAGCAAGGTCTTATGCAACGTAATGCCGTGAACCGTGTCAGGACAGGAATGTAGCAGCTCTAAGCGGATTGTTTGCGTGTGCCATAAGGTAGCTTTGAAGGAGTCACCTGCGGCGCTTCCACTTCGGTAAATTTCGGCAAAAAAGGATCGCGCAGTTTTTTATTGCATGAAAAGCCCCTCGTCTGCCAGATGGCAGGCGAGGGG
>JAZQGK010000133.1:0-25000 GCA_045539975.1 Candidatus Scatosoma sp.
GGCACTTGTGCCCCGCTGGTAGTATTAGGGCTATGCCCGAAAAGTAAAAACCACTGGCTATGCCAGTGGATATTTATTTTAAATCGGGCGACAAGTGCGGACAATCGGGCGACAAGGATGAATATCGGCGCAGCCTTGACAGATGGGTGAAAATATGCTATAATATTTACAACGTTAACAAAAAATGGGGAAATGCATGAATATCAAAGTAAAAAAATTGTCGTTAGATGAGGTAAAAGCGCTGAAAAAAGAGAAAAAGCGCAACCCTAAAAAACCGAATATTTTTTGGCGTACGCTTTTGAAAATTTTGTCCTCTATTGACTTGAAAAATACCGATTTCAGCGTGGAAAAAGTGGGTATGGAAAAACTCGGCAAAAAACAACCGTGTTTGGTGCTGATGAACCACACTTCCTTTATCGATTTGAAAATTGCGGAATACACGCTGTACCCTCGCCCTCTCAATATCGTAACGACCAAAGACGGGTTCATCGGGCTGGATTGGCTGCTTCGTCAAATCGGGTGTTTCCCCACACGGAAATTCACCCCGGAACGCAGTTTGATAACGCAGATGAAATATTGTTTAGAAAAGTTAAAAACTTCCGTTTTAATGTTCCCCGAGGCAAGTTACAGCATCGACGGCACGGCGACAACGCTGCCCGAAGCGCTTGGGAAGTGCCTGAAATACTTGGGAGTTCCCGTAGTGACGCTGATTTCGACGGGCGCGTATTCCCGACAGCCCTTGTTTAATAATTTACGCAGAAGAAAAGTGAAAGTTTCCGCAAAGATGGAGTATTTGCTCTCGCCTGAGGACGTGCAAAACATGTCCGCGCAGGAAATTAACGAGAAAGTCAAAGAAGCCTTTTCCTTTGATGCGTACAGGTGGCAACGGGACAACAACGTCTTAATTACCGAGCCCGACCGCGCGGAGGGGCTGGATAGAATTTTATATAAGTGCCCTTGTTGTTTGGCGGAAGGGAAAACGGTAGGGAAAGGCGATACGCTCACCTGCGAGGCGTGCGGAAAGGAGTACGTTTTGACAGAAACGGGTGCGATGCAGGCGAAAAACGGTGAAACAGAGATTGACCATGTCCCCGATTGGTACGCTTGGGAGCGCGCTTGCGTAAGGCAAGAGCTGTTGGACGGAACGTACCGCTTGGACGACGAAGTGGATGTTTATGCGGTGGTGGATACCAAGGCTTTATACCAAATCGGCGTGGGGCGGTTGGTGCATACCGCGGACGGGTTCGTGCTTTACGACGCCAAAGGGGAAGTCATTTACGTGCAAAAACCCCTCTTTTCGTATAGTTTGAACGCGGATTTCTTCTGGTATGAGATAGGCGACGTTGTGTATATAGGAAACAGCGACATAACGTACTGTTGTGTGCCGAAAAATTTGCGCAACGTGGTGGCGAAAACTCGGCTTGCCGCAGAAGAATTGTATAAACTGAAAAAAGCAGAGCAACTGTAACGGATAATGCATTAAAAAAGACCTGTCCTTGTTGAAGTGAACCCCAAAGTTTAGACAAACTTTTGGGGTGCATATCAGTCGGATGGATCTTTCTTTTTTTATATTTCGAATTTTAATGCTGGCGCCGTTATTCGCCGTCTACGGCGACTTCGGCGTCTTCGGTGTCGATTTCCGCGTCAGGCTCCTCTTCGTCCACGTAAACGGGGGCGTTGGCGGTATCGATAATTTCGCGGAGCTTTCTCAAAACGGTATCTTTTCCATAGCCCGTTTCGCTGCTGGTCGCAATCAAGTTGTTGGGCGCAAGATACAAATCGGCGGCGATCGCGCGGATATGTTCTTTCAACTTCATCTTCGACAGCTTGTCCGCTTTGGTTAAAATGATGGTGAAAGGCAACATGTGATAGTGCAAGAACTCAATCATCTGCACGTCGTCTGCCGTGGGATCGTGTCGAGAATCCACAAGCATGAACACGTGCGAGATTTTGGCTTTGTCTTTAAAAAAGCTATCCAACGTTTTCGCCCACTTTTCCTTTTCCGATTTGGATACGCGCGCAAAGCCGTAACCGGGAAGATCGGCAAGGATAAATTCCCCGAAATTGAAATAGTTGACAAGGCGCGTTCTGCCCGGTTCGCTACTCGTTTTCGCAAGCTTTTTTTGGTTTGCCATCATATTGATGAACGAACTTTTGCCGACGTTGGATTTTCCGCAGACGGCAACCATAGGTTTATCGGGTGTGATAAACTGTTCTTTTTTTGCCGCCGACGTGATAAACGTTGCGTTTTTTATAACGAGCGTTTGCCCGTTTTTTTCTTTATTTTCGTGTTTCGTCTCGTACATGGTGGCTCCATTTTTATTTTTTTGTTCTTTCAAAGTTATCAACAACGCACGCCGTCTTGCACGTTTTGGGTGGGAATGACGGGTACGGTTTTATGCGGCGCGGGGCGTTTTTTCGTTTTCGGGGCTTGCGGAATAAGCTCGCCCTCGAGCATGATAGAAAAGACCTCGTCTACGTTTTTCACGGGGATAAAGTTGACGTCGCGAAGAACAACGGCAGGGAGGTCGGCAATTTCCCTCTTGTTTTCGTCGGGAATAATCACCGTTTTGATACCCAACCGACGTGCGGCAAGGGATTTTTCCTTTAAACCGCCGATGGGCAGGACTTTGCCACGGAGGGTGATTTCCCCCGTCATAGCAACGTCGCCGCGTACGGGCGTGTTCGTCAAGGCAGACAAAATTGCCGTTGCCATTGTAATGCCTGCGCTGGGCCCGTCTTTCGGGGTTGCGCCCTCGGGTACGTGCACGTGCAGGTCGGTCGTGGTGAATTTTTCAACGGGAATGCCGTACTTATCAGCGTGCGAACGGATAAAAGAGAGCGCCGCAAGCGCGGATTCTTTCATCACGTCGCCGAGTTTCCCCGTCAGTTTGATTTCGCCTTTGCCCGGCATTGCGGTTGCTTCCACAATGAGCGAAGTACCGCCCACAGCCGTCCAAGCCAAGCCTGTTACCGCGCCGATTTCGTGGATAAAACGCTCTTCGTCCTTTTTGAATTTCGGCGTGCCGAGCAGGTTTACTGCCTCTTTTTCGTCCACTTTGACAAGGGGTAAATTTTTATCTTTTGCGTACTGCACCGCTATCTTACGGCACAGCGTTCCTATCGTGCGTTCCAAAGTACGCACGCCGGCTTCGCGTGTATAGCCCTCGATGGTGGCGGTGATGCCCTTGGTGGTAAAGCTTGCGTTTTTGTCTGTTAAGCCGTTTGCCGCCAACTGTTTGGGGACAAGGTAGCGACGGGCAATTTCCGTTTTTTCTTCCATGGTGTAGCCGGAAAGCTCGATGATTTCCATTCTGTCGCGCAGAGGACCGGGAATGGTATCCAAAGAGTTCGCCGTCGTGATGAAGAGCACCTTGCTCAAATCATACGGCGCTTCGAGATAGCGGTCGCGGAAGGTAGCGTTTTGTTCGGGGTCAAGCACTTCTAACAAAGCGCTGGCAGGGTCGCCGTGCATGTCCGACGTGATTTTGTCGATTTCGTCAAGCAGGAACACGGGATTGATGGACCCTGCGTTCTTCATGCCGTACAAAATGCGCCCGGGCATTGCGCCGATATAAGTGCGGCGATGGCCGCGGATTTCCGCTTCGTCCTTGACGCCGCCAAGGCTCATGCGGACGAATTTTCTACCCAAAGCACGCGCGATGGATTGAGCAATACTCGTTTTCCCGACGCCGGGAGGGCCGACAAAACACAAAATAGGCGCTTTCATCGTTCCCGTCAGTTTTAAAACCGCGAGGTATTCGGTGATGCGTTCTTTGATTTTTTCCAAACCGTAATGGTCGGCGTTGAGAACTTTGATGCAAGCGGCGAGGGATTCGGTGTCCTCCGTCTCTTCCGTCCAAGGCAGAGCAAGGACTTGGTCGAGATAGCCCGTGATAACGGTGTATTCCGCGGACGAGGACGGCATTTTAGAGAGGCGGTCCACCTCTTTTAAGCACTTTTCTTCCAAGTCCTTGGGCAGGTGCTTGTCCGCGATTTTCGTGCGGTATTCGTCCTCTTCTTTACCGTCGTCGCCAAGCTCTGTGTGAATGGCTTTCAACTGCTCGCGAAGGAAATATTCTTTTTGGTTTTTATCGATGCTCTGTCTGACGGCGTTGGAAATTTTCTTTTCGATTTTCGAGATTTCCAACTCGTCGTTTAAGCAGCGTTCGAAATGTTTCAGACGCTCGATGACTTTGCATTCTTCGAGAATGGCTTGCTTTACTTCCAAACGCACGCGCATCGCGGAGAGAGCCACGTCGATATATTCGTCGGCGTTTTGGCAATTTTCTAATTTTCCAAACGTTTCCTGCGGAATTTTTCCGTCCGTGGAAAGAACGTCTTTGACGAGTTCCTTAGCGGTGCGGAAATACGCCTCTTCCATAATCTCGTCGCCGTGAATGGGGACGATGGGGTCGGCAACGGCGAAAAAATAACCGCTTTCCATAGAAATAACGCGTGCGCGTGCGCGATAAAGGACTTCGCAGATAACGCGGATTGCGCCGCCTGAAAGTTTGGCGATTTGTTTAATTTTCGCCACGCTGCCAACGGAGTACAAATCCTCCGCGCTCACGTCTGTTTTTTCCGTTTTTCTTTGCGTGAGAATGAGCACCGTGCGATCGGTTGCAGAAGCGCGGTCGATAGCTTTTAAGGTAATTTCTCTGCCCACTTCAAAGGAAATGTTGGTATGAGGAAACGCCACCTTGCCACGTAAGGGCACGATGGGTAAAAGGTTAGTTGTTTTGTTTTGAATTGTCGTGTTGTTTTCCATATATGTATTTTTACCCGTTTTTTTATCTTTTCAAACAAATTCCGCCCGTCTTCTTTTATGGGGAGAAGAATTGCGCAATCACGGAAAAGAAAAGGGTTTTCGTTAGATAAAAAAGGGTGGCGAGACCACCCTTTCTATATTTATTACAAAGTGTTGACGGCAAGGAACTATAACAAGGAAACGTTGTTTTTTCGCTATTTTGCCGCCAAGAATTTTTCGAAATTTCGCCGCGTGAGTTATGCGTTTTCGGGGGAAGATTCCGTGTTTTCTGCGGGCTGCACGGCTTTTGATTCGTCCGTATCGTCCGTGTCGTCCCGATCGTAAGGGTTGGTCGAGCCGTACGAATACGAGGAATAGTAGTAATATTTTTTATAACCGCCGTAATAACCGCTGGTCTGTTGTGCTTTGTAGTCGTTGATGACGACACCGAGAATGTTGGTTTTGGAGAATTTCAAGGTTTCCAAAGCGCGTTCGATGTCGCTGATGAAGGATACTTGGTGACGGCAGACAAGAACCGCCCCGTCCACTTCCGAAGAGAGTGCCAAAGCGTCCGAAAGGAGCAATACAGGAGGGGTATCGATGATGATATAATCGTACTGCGTGCGGAGCTGGATAAGCAAGTTGTGCATTTCCTCACTCTCTAACAATTCGTAGGGCTTGGGGGAATGCGTACCGCAAGTGATGTACGACAAATTCTTGTTGACGTGGGACACGTGTACCACCTCTTCCAAGGTGTTTTGACCGGACAGACAGTCGGAAAGCCCGGGTACGGATTTTTGTTTGAAGTATTTTGCGACTCTGCCTTTACGGATGTCGGCGTCGATAAGGAGCACTTTTGTGTCCGACTGCGCAAACATCAACGCGAGGTTGACGGTGATGGTCGTTTTACCGTCTTCGGGGAATGCCGAAGTGGTCATAATCGCCAAACCGCCCTCTTTTTTGGGCACGGAAACGGAGATGGTTGCTTTCAAATTACGGAAAGCTTCCGTTACGTCGAAAGGAGTGGCATCGTTTAACAAATATTCCGCTCTGGTAGAGTGGTGTTTTCTTTTTTCAGAGGCTTTTTTTGCGCGCTTTTCACGCAAGCTGTTTTTCGAGAACAAACCCATATCTTACCTCCGATTTCCTTTTTTAGATTTCGACTTTTTCGAGCCGTTTTTTTGCTGAACGTTTTTGTTTTGTATGTTTTTATTTTGCGCGGGTTTTTGCGTTTCTGCCACGGGAGCGGGGTCTGGTTGCTCCGTCTTTTCCGGTGCGGCTTCTTTCACCGGCGCTTGCTTTTTCGTTTTCGGTTCTTTCACCGGCTTCTCTTTCTTTTCTTTTACCGGTTTTTCTTTTTTCACCTTGACGGGCTTTTCCTTTTTGACCTTTTCGGGTTTTGCCGAGGAAGTAGCGTTTTTAGTCTTTTTAGGTTTTACGTACGCGCCTTTTTTCTTAGTGCTGGAGATTTCCGTCAAATCTTCGATGGTGGGAACGACGCCGAGTACGGGTACGTTGAACATACGCACAATCGTTTCCTGATCGCGCAAGCGCTTATCCGATCTATCCACAACGATGATGACAACGGCTGTGATGACCAAGGCTGCCGCCGCAAAAAGGAAAGCGAATTTAATAGCTTGGTTGGTCGTATAAAGCTTGTTGGTCAAATCAATTTCGTCCGTACGGGTGATACGTTGACAGTTCGTACCCTCGTAATCGGAAGGAACTGCCATGTTTGCCTCTACGTAAATGGGAACGACGGAAATGATACGTTCGTAAAGCTCGATGGCAAAATCTTGGTCGTTCAAAACGGAAATTTTTACGTAGATGAAACTGCGCGCGAGGTTGTTTGCGTCGTCCGTATCCGCGTCGCCTTCAAGGTAGGAGTACGAAACAAGACCCGAATAACGGTTGAGTTCTCTTTTGAACTCGTTCGAGGTGCGCCAAAGCTCCAACGTTTTTTCTGTTTCCGCTTCCGCGATAGCAACTGCCGCTTCCGCATCCGCCAAAGCTTCCAACGCAAGGGTTTGCGCTTGGTCGTAAGCGTCGTACGCCGCCTTTAACGCGTCGGTTACGAGATTGTTTTTAAGAAGCTGCTGGTATGCGGCTTTGCTGTAAGACCAGTATGCGCTTTCGGGAGAGTTTACTTCTTCCGTCCAAACCTCTTTCAAGTTTTCCAGCTCTGTATCGGCAACTTCCTTTAAATCGTGCGCTTTTTCTTTTGCTTCTTCGGCTTTGCCTAAAACCTTGTCGGTGTCCCGAATCAGTTTATTGAGCTTTTCGGTAAATTCCGCGTTTTTCTGGTCGATATAGTCTTCTGTGATAACGACGTCTTTGTCCGCTTTGATTTTCGTCGTCCATTCGCCTTCTTCGGGAATGGTTCTGCCGTTGAGAATCAAATGTTCGGTAAAGCTTTCCGAACTGAGCAGCTTGACCATGTTATCCATAACGTGTCTGCCGTAAGCGCCGTAAACGCCGTACTGGCTGCCTTCCGTGCTGGACGTTTCCTTGGGGCGTTCGGGGTTGACGTAAAATTGCACTTCCGTACCGTAGTAGTCGATGTTGATGGTGCGGAAAATGGCAAACGTGCCGCCCAAAAGTCCGCCGATGATCACGACAAGAATCAAAAGTTTGATCTTGCTAAGAAGAAGACGGATAATATCCATTAAACTAAGGCCTTCTTCTTTTTGGAATTTTTCTTCCATTACTTACTCCTTACTTGGTTCTTTTGCTGTTTTCAAGAGCGTTTTATAAAGAATTTATAAAAACACTCATACGGATTTATTATATCACGATTTTTTCTGCTTGTAAAGCGTTTTTCCATAGAAACGGGGCTAAGGTCAAGGAAAAAGAAAGGAAAAAACAACCAAACCCAACCGCCCAACCAAACGCAAAATAAAAAACCGCCCTAAAAGGGCGGGATTTCCATGTTTTATTGTTTAATTGTTTGTATCGCTTGCCCGTCTGTCGCCGATGATTTGCGCACTTTATTTCAAAAGCTGGGCTTTGTTGGGCAGAGCAGGTTCCAATTCGCTCTCGCCGCGGACGGTGAACGCGTCCTCTTTGAAAGTTTTGTGTGGTACAAAATACACGCGGTTGTCTTTCCAACGATTGTTTGCTTCGATGGAGAGCAGACCCTCGCTTAAAATTTTGTTCATGATGCCTTCGTTTAAATCGACGATAACCGACGCATACCCCTCGGCGAAACAGTCGAGAATTTCCGCACGCATGCGCGTGATTACGAAAATGTCCTCGTGTACGTACGCCAAGCCTTGGCAATGCGGACAGGGCTTTACCAGGTACGAATGCGCGTCGTGTCCTACCCGTTTACGGGTAAATTGCGTGATACACAGCTCGCTCATGGGTAAAACGTTGCATTTCGCCTTATCCAAAGCCAACCGTTCGCGCAAATGCTGCGTGACGGCTTCTCGGTGCGATTCCTCGACCATGTCGATGAAATCCACGACGATAATACCGCCGATATTACGAAGCCGAACTTGTCTGGCAAGCTCTTCGGCGGCGGCGAGGTTGACGGCGAAAACCGTTTCCTCCAAACTGCTTTCTCCGACGTAGCTGCCCGTGTTTACGTCCACGACGGTCATGGCTTCGGTGGGTTCGATAACGATATACGCGCCGTTTTCCAAAGGCACAATGGGGCTTGCGGCGTCATAGACAAGGGGGGAAATGTTATACTCCTTCATCATCGCCCGATTTCCCGAGTGAAAACAAAGTTTTTCCTGCGGAATGTCCTTACGGAGCGTTATCAAACGCAACAACCGTTCGTACAATTCCCTGTCGCCCACGCGAATGGACGCCACTTCTTCGCCGTACGAATCGCGCATGACGCGTGCCGGTAAATCGTCGTCCTCGTACAACAGAGCGCCGATAGGCGCGGTCTTAGCAAAAGCCGCCATGTCCGCGTATAACGATTTTAAATACGAAACTTCCGTTGCTATCTGTTCTTGCGTGGCGAAAGGCGCTTGCGTGCGGACGATGAACCCCTCTCCTTGGTGTTCGCGCATGGTTTGCATCTTTTGCAACAGCTCTTCGCGCGCCGTTTCGTCCGTGATTTTACGGGAAATCCCCAAAAAATCGGTGTTGGGCATGTAAATTACCAGCTTCCCCACAAAAGAGAGGTGCATAGTGACCTTTGCGCCCTTGTTTCCGCGAGGCGGTTTGGTGACTTGCACGATGATTTCGTCGCCGACCTTTAAATCGAGCGGTTTTTCATTCATCGCGCCCATGGTACCGTCATATTTGGTGTGCTCGGCATACGTTTCGTCAAAGGAAAGATAACAGTTTTTTGCCAAACCGCAATCCACAAACGCCGCGTTCATGCCTGAGAGGACGTTGGTGACTTTTCCTTTGTAAATACTCCCCACACAAGTACCGCGGGGTTCGTTTTCGCAGGAAAACTCTATCAATCTCCCGTTTTCGACCAGCGCGGCAAACTGTTGTCCGCAGTAGCGGTCCAAAAACCATTCTTGTTTTATCTCTTTCGTCATGCCCTTCTTCCTTTGCGTTGTTTGGTGAATAACGCAAAATCGAGCACTCGCGTTTTTCGCACGGTAGTCAGTATAGCACACAAAAATACTTTTTGCAAGAAGTTTTGCCCTTTTTCCAAGTAAAAAACCGCAAAAACAACCGCAAACAGCTCTTTTTTAGGGCTTTTTGGGGTGTTTTTCGTGCGCGACAAGCTCCGCAAGCGGGGTGTAAGGCCCGGGTGCTTTGGCAAACAACGCGGAAAGGCGGTTTTGCGAAATATCGACGAGGTGGTTTTCCTGCTCGTCGTACAGTTCGAGGATTAAATAGCAGCCCTTGCAAAGAAATCGGAATGCGTCTTTAATAGGACAGCTTGCCAAAACGGCGACGCGGCGGATTTCTATCCCCTTTTGAAAGGGTACGGCTTGCGAAAAATCCATTCGGGAATACACCGCGGACTTGTCGCGGTTGCCAAGCCCCCCGACAAACAGAAAAATCCCGAAAAACAAAAGGGTGGGATTGGGAGTTTTTTGGACGCACTGCATCGCGAATAGAGCAAAAAACGCCAAAGAAAAAAGAATGGTGACGATGCGGCATATTTTTTCCGCTCTGCGCCGAGCTAAGGTTAAATCGGCGGTCGATTTCGCGAAAAAACGGGTGAGAAAGCATCTCAAAATCCGTCCCCCGTCCAAGGGATACGCAGGGAGTAGATTGACGAGCGCTATCGCCAGCGAAGAATAGAAAACTACGTCCGTGAACGCGTACATGGTGGGGGCAAACCACCATAAAGCGACAAAAAACACAGCAGTGAGCAGGTTGCAAAACGGGCCCCAAAACGCCACCAAAATTTCGTCCTTTGCCGTCAAACCCTCTAAATCCCCGTCGATTACCGCGCCAAAGGGCATCAGGACGATGGAATTGAGTTTATACCCAAGTTTTGCCGCGGCGAATGCGTGCGCAAGTTCGTGTTGGACGGCGACCAAACCGCTTAAAAGGAATAAAAACAGCTCCCCTGTGCAGGCGTACCAAATGCCGACGAGAAAAAACAAAGGGTGGACGCGGAAAGAGATTTTTTCTTGCTTTCTATGGTTTTTGCGGTCGGTTTTGGATGGGGAAAGGGTGGAGTTTAAAGCAAACTCGGCGTTTTTTTTCGGGGAATTCGGAGTGTGTAGGGCTTGCGCCGAAAGGGAGTTTTTCGTGGCGGCAGAAAGAGAAAAAGAGCGGTCGAGCCGCCCTTTCCCATGGGGAATTCGAACTCCGTTCTTTGAGAAAACGCGCATCGGAGTTATTCTTCCAACCAAGCCAGACAGTTTTCATCCGTCAACTGAAAACAGTTGAGGAGAACGCCGCCGGAATACATCGTTACCTGCACTTCGGTTTCGCCGTCCGCATAGCCGACGGGCACGTTGCCTTTCACTTCGTCCCCTGCCTGATAATATACCTGCTCCAAACCGCCAAACACGCCCGTGAACGAATCGGAATAATTGATTTTTACCGTGTACGTGCCGTCCGAGTTTTGCGAAATTTCACTCACTTCCCCGTCAGCCGCCGGATAGACGTGGCAAGCGTCTTGGAAGGACAAAATGCCTGCCGCGGAGAGGGAAAGCTCGGCGTCCGAGAGCTCGGAAACGACGGGCGAAAGGGTGAAATCGGCGTAAGTGCGGTCGTCAACGGCCGCCACGGCGGAAGAATCCAGCGCGGAGCGGAAGAAAGTATTGATAGCGCTGCCCGGCACAAAGACGTTGGTCAAAAAGATGCCGCCGCACAAAACGCAGGCGAGGGCGAACTCTGCATTCAAGGTGATACGGGCTGCCTTTTTGGCGCGCGGTTCCTGATTGAACGCGTACCTGCCCCCCTCGTTTTCCTCATTTTCCTCTTTTTCATCGTCGGAAAAGGTATAGTTTTCACGAAAGGCGTTTTCCCGTTCTGCATCGTCGGCGAAGAGCCGAACGGTATCGATTCGGTCGGGAATGGAGTCAAAATTGACGTAGCCCTCACTGTTTGCGCCCTCGGCAAACACGTCGGCGTCTACAGAAACGGACTCGGGCTCGACGCGGCTGTTGATTTGCGCAATCACCGAATCTTTCAAGGGCGCGGAATCGGTGATATCGGTGTGTTTGTGGGGTGTGGGCTTTTTACGGCGATTCTTTTTTCGTACCACGTTGACGGTGGACACGGGAATTTCCAGCATTTCAGCGTATTCAATTTCTTCGTTCATACAAATTCTCCTTTGCTCGTTTTTTCTATCTGTTTTATTGTATGAGGGCGTGGAAAAAAGTAGAACAAAAATAGTAAAAAAGGGTAAAAAAGGAGCGAAAAAACAACGTTTTCGCCCTTGGTAAGATTTTGTGTGATAAAAAGATTATTGTTTATGGCAGTGTTCGAAATACCAGCATTGATACGGGTTTTCGCAGTGAGAGCCGACGGGGATTTCCGGCATTTCCGCGTCTTTTTTCTTGATTTTTCCGAACGGGAAAATGTTATCGTTTACCGCTGATAAACGGGTTTTCACCTCTTGGGTGACGTCGATGATGCGATAACGGAAATCGCCGTGATTTACGTACGTTGCCGTGGGTTCGAACGCGTCGGGGGTGAGTTCGGCAGGCGGCGTATCACCGCGGAGAACGAGGCGGACGCCGTTTAGTTTCACTCCGCATTTTTGCAGAATGAAAAATTGAAAAGCGAGGTCTAAAAAGAAAGTATCGCGCGCGTAAAAAGTGTTTTTCACCTCGTACATGGTATACCCGTTTCCCTCTTTTTTCAAAATATCCGCCGCGCAGAAATTGCCGTACCACGAAAACGAACCCTCGCAAATCACCGCGGTGTTCGTCTGCAAGAGAGCCTGCGTTTTTTCAAGCATTTTCGCAAAATCCAACCGTCCGTCCTCGCGAAACGCGGTGGTTTCCACGTATTCGCCAAACAGCCCCATTGCCGCGTCGCCAAAGGCGTTGCCTGCGTCCAAGCGTTCTTGCACTTCGGGGGGAATTATTTTTAATTCGGGCGCGTGCGCGTCCAACCATAACATTTTTTTGCATTGTAAACCGCGGACAAAGTCCGTCTTGGAAATGGGCATACGACACCGCCTAAGTTTTTTCTTTTTAAAAGTATAGCAAAAGGAAACAATTTTGTCAAGAACCAAGAAAAACCGTGATTTTTCTATATTGCGCAAAAAAACGGTGACGAGAAGTCACCGTTTGGGGCAAACGGACGGTTATTGCCAGTTTGCCGCTTCGCCGCTTTGTTCTAAGGGTTCGGGCTTATTTTGTAAGGAGTATAAGTCAAATTCGCTATCAATATCAAATTCTTCCGTGGAATCGAACGCGGCGAGCTTGGATACCGAAACTTCGTACGCGGTCATGGTACGGATATCTGTTTCCGAGAGCTTTTTCTGGTATTCACGGCTCTGGATTCTGCCGGAAATGGCAATTTTGTCGCCCACGGACAGGTTTTTCACAAACCGAGCGTTTCTCCCCCAGGCGATGCACGGGATATAATCGGATTTATTATACGCGCGGTTGATTGCCACCAGCACGTCTGCAATCTCCCGATTAAAAGGAGTCGTGCGGTAGACGGGCGGTTTGCAAATGTATCCGCTGAGCAAAATGCTGTTCGGGTTTTTATCGGGGAGTTCGGGCAATAATTCGCGGACGAAAACGGTCAGCATCAGACGGGATTTCCCGTTTTCCAGCTTGTTATAGCTGCGGAATTGACCGAGGGCGCAAATGGTTTTGCCTTTACAGAGCATTCCCCCTTGAATGAGCCGTTCGGACAGCGTGACGGGCAGGATATCCGCTTGGCCGGAAAGGCGCATGACGCGGACGAAAAATTCGTAAAAGCCCTCGCCGTAAATCTCGTGGGAGAAAGTGGCGTCGCTGACGATTTCGCCCGAGATAAAGACTCTGTTGTTTTTTTCTGTGACGTAGTTCATATTTTTTACCTCCGAGTGTTTTTTAGCCGTTTTGGTGTTGTCTGCCGTTATGGTCGAGATAATAATTTTGCGTATAAATGAGTTCGCTGATAGGCACGAACTCATAGCCTTTATTTTTCAAAGTGGAAAAAATCATGGGAAGCGCCTCCGCTGTATGCAAACCGTTGTTGTGACAGAGGATAATCGACCCGTTTTTTGCTCCGTTGACGATGCGCAGGGCGATTTCCGTTGCCGAAAGATTTTTCCAGTCCAAGGAATCCACGTCCCACTGAATGGGGTACAAGCCCAGTTCCTTGCAGGTGTCTATCAAAAGATTGTTATAATCGCCGTAGGGCGGACGGAAAAGAGTGACTTTTTTGCCCGTGATTTCCTCTATCGCCGTTTTCGAAGTCGTCAACTCGTCGATGATTTGTGCCTTGTCGAGCTTGCTCATGTACGGGTGTGAACGGCTGTGCGTGCCGATTTCATGCCCGGCGTCCGTGATTTTTTTCACGTAGTCGGGGTACTTTTTCACCCAGAACTCGACGGCGAAAAAGGTGCAGGTGACGCCGTTTTTTTGCATGGCGTCGAGCAGGGCGTCGGTGTGGTCCACGCCCCAGGCACAGTCGAAACTGATGGCTATCTTTTTTTCCTGCGTTTCGACGGAATAGATGGGCAGAGAACGGGTTGATTGCGTACCTGCCCCTGCCGTTTGCTTGGGTACGGCTTTGGAAAGACAGTAGGAAAAAGTAAACAAAATCGCCAAGAAAGCGCCGAGAAACACGGCGACAACGGCAAAAGCCGTCGAATAGCGGACGCGTTGGGGGGTAGACATAGTCGCGTTGGCTCCATAATAACAAGATTTTTCCGTCGGAATTTCAGTAAAAACAACTGTTTTTGCCGAGTTTTGTCAAAAACGTTTTCCGAGGTTTTGAGGTGAGTTGTTTTGGTAGAAATACTGTATTCGTTTGCGCGAGGGAATATGCTGAAAATATGGAAAATGGCGAAAAAACAAATGCAAACGGTTTACTTTTTCGATAGAAAAGTGTATAATGATGCATATACTATATCGTTGACGGCGGAGAGTGGGTAAAAAATGCGGATTTGGGCGAAATTGATAACCGAAGGACATATCAAAAAACAGTACGTGTATGAAAACATGGAAAAAATCACGTATTCGCAATTCTTCGAGTATTTAACGCAGATTTGTTACGAGTTGGATATTCCCACGCCCGTGCTGACAAAGACGCATATTTTTAATTTTGCGAAGTTCAATCACGTGAAATTCATGCCCCACGATTTCGTGGAGAGCTTGGGTTACGACCATTTGATGCTGGAAAATTTATACTAAACCCGATTGATTTGTGGAAAAAGGCGCGTTTTGCGCGAAGGAGATTATTATGACTGTTTTGGAAAGGGATATTCTCAATATTTTGACGGAGGACGCTCGTCTTTCGCCAAAAAAAATCGCCGCGATTTTGTCGGTGGACGAACAGCAGGTAAAAGAATGCATAGAGGCGTTGGAAAACGAGGGCGTGTTGGTGAAATATACCGCCATTGTCAACAGCGAAAAAGCGGAAAATGCCTTGGTGGAAGCTTTGATAGAAGTCAAGGTGACGCCCAAGAAAAAGGAAGGGTTTGACGGGATTGCCAAGCAGATTGCGGAATTCCCCGAGGTAAAGGCGGTGTATTTGATGAGCGGCGCGTACGATCTTGCCGTGTTTATCGAAGATAAAACGTTGCAACAGGTTGCGCGGTTTGTTTCCGAGCGTATCTCGACCTTTGACGGCGTATTGTCCACGGCGACGCATTTTATCTTGAAAAAGTACAAGATTGAGGGTGCGAAAACCTATCGCGACGACGAGGATTACCGTTTGTCTATTCAGGCGTAATCCCCCCTATCTTTTAAAAAGTTTTAAACGTTGAAAAATGGGCAAAAGCGTTTCAACGCGTACCTGGTATGCCCATTTTATAGTAAGGAACACGATTATGCGTGATTTTGTCAATCAAAAAACCAAACTAATACAGCCAAGCGGAATACGAAAATTTTTCGATATCGTATCCAGCACGAAGGGCGCAATCTCGTTGGGGGTTGGCGAGCCCGATTTCGTCACGCCTTGGAAAGTACGCTCGGCGGCGATTACTTCTTTGCAAAGAGGGTGCACGCAGTACACGGGCAACCGCGGCCTGCCGGCTTTGTTGGAACTGATTTCTCGGTATCTTTCCGAACGTTTTGGCTTGGAATACGACCCCAAACATATCCTTGTCACCGTCGGCGGCAGCGAGGCGATTGACCTGGCTTTGCGGGCTTGCGTGGAGCGCGGCGATGAAATCCTTATCCCCGACCCTGCGTACGTGTCCTATTCCCCTCTCGTGGCGATGGCGGACGGCGTTCCCGTGCACGTGGAGTGCCGCGAAGAGGATAATTTCATTCTTAAACCCGAATATTTGGAAAAGGTGATAACTCCCAAGACCAAGGCGATTATTTTGACGTACCCGAACAATCCCACGGGCGCGATTATGACCGAAGAGGAATTGAAAGCGATTGCGGAAGTGTTTATCCGTCACGATTTGCTTGTTATCACCGACGAGATTTACGCGGAACTGACGTACGGGAAAAAGCACGCGTCGATTGCGAGCTTGCCGGGCATGAAAGAACGCACGGTGTATATCAGCGGTTTTTCCAAAGCTTTCGCGATGACGGGTTGGCGTATGGGTTACGTGTGTGCGCCTGCGGAAATTGACGAGGCGATGTTCAAAATTCATCAATACGGTATCATGTGCGCGCCGATTATGTCTCAGCACGCGGCGATTGAAGCGTTGAAAGACGGGCTTTCGGACGGTTTTGCGACGGTGGAAGAGATGCGCGATTCGTATGACAAGCGCCGCAAATTCGTCTTGCATTCCCTTTCGGAAATCGGTATGGACTGTTTCGAACCGCAGGGCGCGTTTTATGCGTTCCCGTCCGTAAAGAAAACGGGGATGGACGGTGAAGCGTTTGCAAACGGGCTGCTTGCCTCGAAAAAAGTGGCGGTTGTACCGGGCAATGCGTTTGGGGAATTTGGTACAAACAACGTACGTATTTCGTACGCGACGAGCATGACGGCTCTTTCCGACGCGTTTGACAGAATGTCGGCGTTTTTGTCGGAAAACAGGAAATAGGGCGCGGATTTGTCTAAAAAGACGGAAAAAGCCCCTCCTTTTGCCAAAAACGAATGAAATTCTTTTGAAAACTGGGTAAAATTATTGACAAAAGGAATAAAATAAGATATAATGACAAAGTAAAAAACCGTGGCTTTTGGGAAACGAAAAGTCACGGTGCTTTTTAACGTTCCGCGAGAAGGTGGTTTTTTCACGCTCTTTTTTCTTTTTTGGGGGTTCGATAGCGGAAGAAAAAAGGGAAAAATGAAAAGAAAACCGACCTTAAATATACAACGGCGGAACAGGAGGAATATATGGCTGAACAGCAATTTATTATGACGCAGAAAGGTTACGATGAAGCGGTGGAACGTTTGAGATATTTGCAAACGGAAAAACGCCAGGAAATCGTAGAACGCATTTCGGAAGCAAGAAGCCACGGCGACTTGTCGGAAAATGCAGAATACGACGCAGCTCGTAACGAACAAGCGGCAAACGAAGGGGAAATCGCGGATTTGGATTACAAAATCAAGAACGCGGTCATCATTGAAACCAGCACGGATACTTCGTTTGTGCATATCGGGTCGAAAGTAAAGGTTTACGACGAGGAAATGGACGAGGAAGACGTGTACGAAATCACCGGTACGACGGAAGCCGATCCCATGCAAAACAAAATTTCTAACGAATCCCCCGTCGGCGCGGCTCTCTTGAAGAAAAAAGTGGGCGATACCGTGAAAATCGTTGCTCCCGATGGCGAATATAAGCTCGTAATCAAGGAAATTTTCTAAAAAATAACAGAAAAGTCCGTCCGTTTTTGTAAAAAAGGCAGAAAAAGGGGGCTTTTTCGAAAAAAAGTATAAATTATAATTTGCTACGTTGAGGTTTACAAATGCAAGAAAACAAGACGATGAATAATGCGCAAAACGGCGCAACGGAAGAAGAACAGCTTATCGAACAGGCGAAAATCCGCCGTGAGAAGCTTGCAAAGCTGGTATCGGAAGGCAAAAACCCCTACGAACAGGTTAAATATCCCGTAGACGCGGATTCGGAAACGATTAAAAACAACTACGAAGCGTATGAAGGCAAGACGGTTGTGATGGCTGGGCGTATGATGTCCCGCCGTATCATGGGTAAGGCGTCTTTCTCGCACATCGCGGACAGAACGGGCATGATGCAAATCTACGTTACCCGTCAGGATATCGGCGAAGAGAACTATGCGTCCTATAAAAAGGACTACGATATCGGTGATATTTTCGGGTTCAAGGGTTTCGTGTTCAAAACGCAGACGGGGGAAATCTCCGTACACGTAACCGAGCTTGTATTGCTTTCGAAATCCCTTTTGCCTCTTCCCGAAAAGTATAACGGGTTGCAGGACAAGGATATGAAATATCGCTTGCGTCACTTGGACCTTATCATGAACAAGGACGTTCGCGATACTTTCCGCAAGCGTTCGCAGATTTTGAAAGAAATCCGTGCGTACTTGGACGGCAGAGGGTATCTCGAAGTGGATACGCCTACCCTTTTGACGATGGAAATCGGCGCGGACGCAAGACCTTTCAAAACGCACCACAACGCTTTGGATTTGGATATGTATATGCGCGTGGAAACCGAGCTTTGCTTGAAGAGATTGATTGTCGGCGGTTTGGATAAAGTGTACGAAGTCGGACGCATTTTCCGCAACGAAGGCATGGACGCTTACCACAACCCCGAATTTACCACGATTGAAATGTACGAAGCGTACACCGATTACATCGGCATGATGGATATGATTGAGGATATGTATAAGACGGTCACTCTCAAAGTTTGCGGTACGTTGGACATTTCCTACCAGGGCACGGAAATCCACATGGGCGACTGGACGAGATTGACCATGGCGGAAGCTGTGAAAAAGTACGCAGGCGTGGATTATAACGACTGGGCAACGGATGAGGACGCACGTGCGGCGGCAAAAGCGCTCGGGGTGGAACTCGAACACGAAAACGCAACGAAGGGTTGGGTGCTTATCGAACTTTTCGACGCGTTCGTAGAAGACAAGCTGATTCAGCCCACCGTTATCTACGATTATCCCGTGGAAAACTCGCCTTTGGCAAAGCGCAAGCCCTCTAACCCTGCGTTTACCGAACGTTTCGAGTACTTTATTTGCGGTCACGAATACGGCAATGCGTTCTCGGAGTTGAACGACCCGATCGACCAAAAACAGCGTATGGTAAAACAGATTGAAGCGAAGCGCGCAAAGGGCAACAACGAAGCGCAGTTGGATGAAGATTTCCTCAACGCTTTGGAATACGGTTTGCCTCCCACAGGCGGCTTGGGTATGGGTCTCGACCGTTTTGTTATGTTGTTGACGGACAGCTCGACGATTCGTGACGTCATTCTGTTCCCGACGATGAAACCCAAGAAATAAAAACACAGAACGCCGATCTGCCTCTTGTATGCGGGTCGGCAATTCCTCTTAACGGAGAAAATGATGGATGCAAAAATAACAAAAACGAGATTGAGCAGAATGCTCTCTTACGACTGGCTGAAAATCGTGGGGATTGCCGCGGCGTTGATCATTGTTTGGATGTTAATCTTTACAATGACGGCGACGCGTATTACCGCCGCGCAACAGTTTACCGTGTTCAACTACGTGGGCAACGTTAGCTTTTCTGGCACCGATTTTCCTTTGCTTTACAGCAATTCGCTGCAAAAAGACGTGCTTTCGTATGAAGTAATCGAACTGACGAACGTGGACGTCGCGGCGAATGAGCAGTACGCGGCGACCTTGATGGAAGCTCGTCTTGCCACAAACGAAGGGGACGTGATTTTTGTTGCGGACGTGGGTGACCAGAGATATGCTCAAAAGGACGAAAACGGCGAAATCACCTACGAGGACACTTACTTGGAATCGTTGGTGCGCGGTTACTGGCGGTATTTGTACGACCTCGATCCGAACTCGGAAACGGGCTACTTTCAACAGATGGAAAACTACTTGAACGCTTTTTATCAAGGGGACTGGACGAAGGAATCGAACTTTGATGAAGCGGCGGTGAAAGACGCGTTCCTGGCTCGTATCCAAAAGACGGGCGACAAGCGTTTTAAAAAGCAAGCGGAAATCGACGAAGGGATTGCGCAAGAGCTTGTGCGCGTGGAAAAGTACCGCGACGCGCTGGAAGAATTTTACGGGTACTTGGACGCTGGGATTGTCAGTTTTACGACGACGGTTTTTTCGGACAGAGAAACGGACGGAAACGTTTTTTATCCAAGCGACGGGATTTATTCTATTAACATTTGCCCGACGGCGGCAACGCAGAATTTAAAAAATTACGTAGGATATTACGTGGAAGAAGAGGACGAGGACGGCAACACGCACACGGTACGTTTGGCGACGAACATGAACGTGGCGTTCTTTGACTTGCTGACGAAGACGGAAAAAGAGGCTGGCTTCCAAGGCGAAAACCTCTTATTCCTTAACCACGTCATTCAAAACAGCCTGCAAACTTCCTCTGACGGGAAATAAACAATCAAAGGAACGGTTTTTTGCCGTTCCTTTCGCTGTAAAACGGGAGTTTTAAAGACAATGCGGAAGTATTTTTCAAACGAGGCTGTCCTCGAAAACTGTAAAATTTTTCGTATGCTCGACGCGCAAGCGAAAAAAGAGCACGCGTCTTTTCACACGCCCGGGCATAAAAGAAAGGGTTGGGACATCACCGAACTGTCCTATTCCGATAACTTGTCTTCCCCCAAGGGTTGCATCTTAGAGGCGGAAAGGGATATTGCGGAAATTCTTGGCGCGTACAAGAGTTTTATCCTCACGGACGGCAGTACCTGTGGCGTGTTTTCCATGCTGTTTGCGGCGAAAACGTTGGGGATAAAGACGGTGGCGTTTTGCGAAGCTTCGCATAAAAGCATTTACAACGGGTGTTTGGCGTTGGGGCTTACCCCTTTGCCGTATCCGCAAAAAACACGCAATAAAATCCCGTTTGCCCCTACCATGTCCGCGTTGAATGAGGAATTTTCCGCTATTTTAGAAAAAGCGGACGCGCTGTTTTTGACGTCGCCGGACTATTACGGGAATGCGGCGGACCTTCGCGGCGCGAGGGAATATTGCAACGCGCACGGAAAGTTATTGCTTGTAGACGGGGCGCACGGCGGACATTTGCATTTTGAAAAAAGCTTGCACGCAAGCGGTTTTGCGGATATGTGGGTGGACGGTGTGCATAAGAGCCTGCCGGCGTTTACGCAGGGCGCGGTGGTATCGGCGAGAGAGCGCTGTGCAGAGGCTTTGCGCGGCGGTGTGGACGTGTTTAGAACGACAAGCCCGTCCTATCCCATCATGGCGTCCGTGGAATATGCGGTGAAATACCCAAGAAACGAGGCGCTTGAAAAGGAAGTCCGCGCGTTTGTGTTAGAAAATAGCCGATTGTATCAAAATGACGATTGGACAAAGCTTTGCGCGACGTTTGGCGCGGCGGCGTTCGAGGTGGAAAAGATACTGGAAAGCGAGGGTGTTTTTGCGGAGTTTTGCGACGGCAACGTGCTGACGTTCTATCTTTCCCCTGCGACGACGATGCAGGAGTTTACAAGATTGAAAGCTCGGTTGACGGAATTGTTTGCTCGGTTTCCGCTTGGCGGCGCGTTACATGAAGCCGTGGCAAAAGAAACGGGCAAAAAAGAGGTTGATTGCGTACCTGCCCCCGTGGTTTTTGAAAAAAACGCGGCGACGGAGTGGGTGGAGTTGCGCGCGGCGGTAAACAGAATTTGCGCGTATAACTGTGGATTGTTTCCCCCTTGTACGCCGTTGATTTCGGTTGGGGAGAAAATCAGCGCGGAAAAAATCGAGTTGTTATTAAAAGCAAATAACGTATTCGGGCTGTCCGAAGGTAAAATTTTGGTTTTGAAAGCATAAAGAATAAGAAATATAAAAAATAAGGAAGAAACGGGCATGAAACAGAGAGGTAAATTCGTTACGTTTGAAGGTTGCGAGGGGTGCGGAAAGAGTACGCAGGTTCGTCTTTTTAACGAGTATTTGACCAAAGAGAACATTCCGCATATTTTTACGCGCGAACCGGGCGGAGAAAAGATTTCCGAGGAAATCCGCCGTATTTTGTTGGACGCGAACAATGCGGAAATGACGGACGAGTGCGAGGCTTTGTTGTATGCCGCGTCCCGTGTGCAGCACTTAAACGACAGGGTAGAGCCTGCTTTGCGCGAGGGGAAACTGGTCGTGTGCGACAGATACGTAGATTCTTCGTTGGCGTACCAGGGCTACGCACGCGGTTTGGGTGTGGAATTTGTCAGCAGCGTCAATGCGTTTGCTTTGAAAAACTATCTGCCCGATGTGACGATTTTTATTGATTTGTCGCCAGAAGCGGCGTTCAAGAGAAAGCACGGCGCGGACGAAAACGACCGTTTGGAGCAGGCAGGCATGGCGTTCCATAACCGCGTTTACGAGGGGTATAAGAGCTTGGCTGCGGCGTATCCGGAACGTTTTGTTTGCGTGGACGGCAGCAAGACGCCTGAGGAAATTTTTGCGGAAGTTTTGGCTGTGTTAAAACAGAGAAACTGCTTGTAAAGAAAGGAAAAAAAGGAAACAGATGGGCGTTTTTGAAATTGTATTATTAAGTATCGCGCTTGCGATGGACGCGTGTGCCGTGGCGATGACGAACGGCATGACCGAACCGAAAATGCGTGTGGGAAAATCTATTTTAATCGGTGGATTTTTTGGTTTTTTCCAGTTTTTGATGCCGGTAATCGGGTATTTTGTCGCCGGCGTGATTGCAAGTGCTTTTTTGGAAACTTTCGACCATATCTCCGCGTGGGTGTCCTTTGTGTTGTTGGCGTTCCTCGGCGGAAAAATGTTATTTGACTGCATCGGAGAATTGTTGCAAGAGCGTAAAAAAGGCGCGCTTGGCGAGGAGAAAAAGGGCGAGTGCTGTGCTTGTCAGCAAAATCTGTCGGTTGGGAAGCTGACGGTGCAGGCGATTGCGACGTCCATCGACGCGTTGGCGGTTGGCGTTACGTTGAAGATGGCGGAAATTTCCGAGGGCTTGGCGATGGGCGTTTGGGGTTCGACGGTGACAATTGGGCTTATCACGCTGTTGTTGTCCGTGGGCGCGGTGTATATCGGCAAGGCGGTTGGGAACAAACTGGCTGGTAAGGCGGGTATTTTCGGCGGCGCGGTGCTAATTATTATCGGTTTGAAGATATTAATCGAGAGTTTTTTCTGATATTTTTCCGCTGAAATTTTCAACAAACGCGTAATTCGACAAGGGTAATTGTGTTAAGCGTGTGAACGTTTGTTAAATGTTTGATTTTGCCAGTTGGAAACGCTTGAAAAAGAAATCGGGTTATGTTACAATAAACGAGCAAATAAAACCTCGAAAGTTGTTTAGAAAACGAGGTATTTGTTTATAAGTAAAACAAAGTGGTCTTACGCGCACGCGCATTATGCGAGTGAACGGGGAAGTAAGGAGTAATATTTTGACTAGAAAAACAAAAACTTGGATATGGATATTCGTCGGTATCGGCATTGCGATGTTGCTTTGGATATTATTCTCGGATATTATCGGCGGCGCGAAAGAACTGAACTTTACCGAATTGATGATTGTAATTGAAAACGGTCAGTACGGCGGACAGAAAGTAACGATTGAATCGATTTATTTGGACGCTTATGAATGGACGGCGATTGCGGACAACGGACAAAAATTCGTTGCAATCGGGCCCAGCATGTACGATTCCTCGGCAATCAACTGGATTGAACATTTTGCGGAAAAGGGGATTACGGTACAATTCTCCGACCCGAACGCAGGCAGTATTTGGTCTAGCATTTTCCCGTTCTTGGGTATGATTTTGCTTGGGGTTTTGTTCTTCTTCATGATGCGCGGCGCGGCAAGCGGCGGTCCGAACATGAACATGAACAAATCCAAAACGCAGGTACAAAGCAGCGTAAAAGTTCGTTTCTCGGACGTGGCTGGCGCGGAAGAAGAAAAGGAAGAGTTGAAGGAAATCGTAGAATTCCTCAAATCGCCTAAAAAGTTCTCTAACCTCGGCGCGAGAATTCCCTCGGGCGTATTGCTTGTAGGGCCTCCGGGAACGGGTAAGACGTTGTTTGCGAAAGCGGTTGCCGGCGAGGCCGGCGTGCCGTTCTTCTCGGTTTCCGGTTCGGATTTCGTGGAAATGTACGTCGGCGTCGGCGCGAAACGTGTGCGCGACCTGTTTGATATGGCGAAAAAGAACCAGCCTTGTATCATCTTCATCGATGAAATCGACGCGGTGGGCAGACGCAGAGGCGCAGGCCTTGGCGGCGGTCACGACGAACGCGAGCAGACTTTGAACCAAATCCTCGTTCAAATGGACGGTTTTGAAAACAACGAAGGCATCATTGTTATGGCGGCGACCAACCGCGAGGATATTCTCGATCCCGCGTTGCTCCGTCCCGGCCGTTTCGACCGTCGTATCAACGTAAATCTTCCCGACGTAAAGGGCCGTGAACAGATTTTGAAAGTGCATGCGCGCAACAAACCCATGGCACCCGACGTCAATTTCAAAACGGTGGCTCGTATCACGGCAGGGTTCTCGGGCGCAGAGCTTGCGAACCTCTTGAACGAAGCGGCGATTTTGGCGGCGCGTGCAGGCAAGAAGATGATCGGCAACCTCGAATTATACGACGGCATCAACAAGGTTTTGATGGGTCCTCAAAAGAAGAGCCGCGTCGTTACCGAATCCGACAAACGTTGTACGGCATATCACGAAGCCGGTCACGCGGTACTTGCTTGCTTGTGTAAGCATTGCGATCCCGTGCACGAAGTCTCTATTATCCCCCGCGGTCGTGCGGCTGGGTACACGATGACCAGACCGGAAACGGACGACAACGACGTTTCGTATAATAAACTCATTGATAATATTTGTATGTCGCTCGGCGGCAGAGTCGCGGAAGAGCTTGTTATTCAAGACATCACGACGGGCGCAAGCGCGGACTTGCAGCACGTATCCGACATCGCGCGCCGTATGGTTACGCAGTGGGGTATGAGCGAAAAGCTTGGGCTTGTGGCGTATGATTCCGATCAACCGGTGTTCATGGGTATGGAATACGGCAACCAAAACCGCGGCGGATACTCGCAGGAAACGGCGGCGGCAATCGATGCGGAAATCCGTCGTTTGATTACCGAAGCGCACGAAAGAGCAACCAAGCTCTTGAAAGAAAACCGTTCGATTTTGGATAACATGTCCCGTGTCTTGGTGGAAAAGGAAACCATTTACACGGAAGAAGTCCGCAGATTGATGGAAGGAGCGACGTACGCGGAAGTGATTGCGGAGATGGAACAAAAAGATAGTTCGCATTCGGCAAACCCGTTTGTTCGTATGACTTCCGTTTCCAAGGACCACGTAATTTCGGACGAGAAATCGGAAGAAAACATCGAGAAAAAGGACGCGGAAACGACCGATAGCGAAAACTAAAATACAAAAACGGAGCAGTCTTTTTAGGCAGCTCCGTTTTCGGGTAAAAATAGGAAACGATGGGGGCAGGTACGCGATGAAATCGGGTTCTGCAGAGAAAAACAAGGGGAGAAAAGAGCTTATGCAACGCAAAAAACGCAAGAGATCTTTTGATATGGATTATGAAAAACGGGAAGCTCCGATTTCTTTGATTGACGCGGAGACTTCGTTTGGGGACTGGGATAAAAGGGAATTGCATACCCGTTCGACGTATTTTGTTTTGAACGGCGTTCCTGAGTTTTCCG
>JAZQGK010000134.1:0-6137 GCA_045539975.1 Candidatus Scatosoma sp.
TATCACAGGCGATGAAACAAACTCGCCTCAAAAAGCAGTACGGAAGTGGAATGAAAAAGTGCAAAATTTTGCACAAAATATAGACGTTTCGGAACGCTGATGTATTGACAAAAAAATAATTTATGCTATAGTTAATTTTCATACCGACGCGCCCTAAAATTCCGCTTCACCGTCATTTCGCGTTGCTGAAATGACTACCGGCAAGCCCGCCCGACGTGGAATTTTCAGGTGTGATGGGTATAAGTAAATTTCTTAATTAAAGGAGAATACCATGAAATACCTCTTACTTTACCGAGGTTTTCTCAAAAAATCGTTGCAGGATGTTTCCATGCAGACCATCAACAAAATGGGCGGTAAGGAAGAAGTCGAGAAGACGTATGCGATAATTCCTATGACCGGGACGCTGGAGGATGCGTTGCGGGAATACGTCGCAAAAAACATGCTCAACACTCGCGATACACGGTCGATGGCGCGGATTTTCGACGTGGATTACGACGCTATCAAGCGCAAGTTGGTGCACGAGGGAACCTTACCGCCTGAATTGCGAAAAGTGTCGCTCGGCTTGAGCGTTCCGCCGGAGCTTGCCAAAGCGTTCAAAGAGCTTGCCGCCAAGCAAAACATGACGCCGTCGGCTCTTGCCGCGATTATCCTTCCGTTGGGCATGGAACGGTATTTGAATGCGGAAAAGGAGGGCTAAAATGGTTTCACATGAAATTTCAGCGTTGGATATTCCTTTCGGTAGTCATTTCTGCAACGCGAAATGACGGCAAAGTAAAAATTTTATAATGAAAATGGGATGAAAATGACAGCGAAACGCAAAGACCCCCGTTATCTTTTAATCTACGTCGGGTATCCATCCAAGTCGATTCAAAACGCCACGGACGCGACGATTTCGGAACTTGGAGGGCGCGAAGAAGTCGAGAAAAAATACTTCATCGTCCCCATGACCGGGACACTTGAGGACGCTCTCTCGGAATACGTCGAAAAGTACCAGATTCCGCTGAATGGCGCAAAGACTCTCGCTCGTCATTTTAAGGTCGAAGTCGAAGCGATTCGGCGCAAAACGTACAAAAGAACCCCTTCCGACCGTGCCCATCTCCGCAAACAGATAGTATCGGCAAACATCCTCCCCTCCACCCTCGCAACCATCGACGAAATCGTCTCCGAGCGCAACTGCTCTCGCTCCATTGTGGTTGCGGAACTCATCGAATTAGGGCTAAAATACCGGGAAATTCTGTCAAAAAAATAAATTGTCGTATTTCGTGCAAAAACCACCCCTCCGTTTTCAAGTTTTAAGACGGAGAGAGGTTAATGTAAATTAGAAAATATCTTGTTTTGGGTTCATTTTCTCTTTTTTCTCTAAAATCCAGCAATATCCCCCGTCTCGGCGAACTATTTTGAAAAAAAGTCGAAGTTTTTCATGCTTGAATTCACGATACATGACGCATTTTCTTTGATTTTCTTGCAAAAACATCGAGGAATTTAATTTAATGCTACTTGACTTTATAGTGTTTCAGAGTTATACTTCAGTCACAATGAGGGAAACAAGTACCTCTAAAAAATCATAGAAACCTTAAATAAGGAGAGAGAAATGAAGCACTTCAAATTTTCACGTAAGCTGGCGTCTAATATTATACTGTTACACGAAAAACACTTACAGTGCAAATGTACAGGTAATTATTCACACGTGTTTGGAATTTTCAGAATTCTTAAGAAGAACAGAGCGACACTGATAGAAATTGAGGGACTTTTTGGAGCGGAAACCCGTGTCAAAGTGGAGAAGTACCTCGCGCAACTGGTGGCAAACATGGAAAGTTTCTTCTGTAGTGATGAAGAAGAAATTTTCAATAACATCAACGACATTCTGGAAAATGCACGGTGAAAATAACGCTCGTATGTGTCGCCGATGGTGGCGAGAAACAAGCCGTCAGAAGAAAACGACGCACCTTTTTATGGTTTAAAAACGTGATTTTATATATAACGGATATGGGTGTATATTTGTGAATTTGTAGACAGAAAACAAAAAATCAGTAAAATTAACTCCTGTTGGGGGGTGGAGGGGTAGCTTGAGATTTAGCCCCTTTGCTTCCCCTGTGATACGGTCAAAGAAGGTCTCGAAGACTGCCTTCTAAAGTTACTGAATAACTATCAGTAGCCTTCAGAGACAGTCCCGAATATGGAGGTCTTCATGACGGATTTTAGTGATTCTAATGTTTCTGTTTCACAAAACGCCAGCGAACGGGTACAGATTCCGTTGTCGTTATTTATTGAAATTATGGATTCGTTCAGGAAGTTAAATGATACAGTCGGCGACATTGAGCGCAGATTGTTTGAAAAACTTATCCATGCAATGCAGGGAACCTATGGTGGAGAACGATTCGAGGTTATAGATAGTGGGACGACGCTTCTGATTGACGGTTGTTATATCGAGGGGTTGTCGTTGTTGCAACAAGGTGTATTTTCCAACCTTATAACCCACGGACGAGCGACGGACGACGACTTGGCGGAGTATGTTTGGAAAAATCCTGACATTGGAAATGACGCAATCCGAAAGGTTATTGATAGAATAAATGAAAAGTTAAAAAAAATGTCAATTTCTTATCGCATCAGGAGAGTGTCGGGGAAATATAAAATCCAAATTTGAAAAATATTTTAACTTTTTTTCCAAAATAGGACGCAAAACGGACGCAAAGTCCGCGTTTCGTCCGGGGGCAATTGTTATAATCCGAATTGTAAACGCAACACAAACATGTGTTAAATAACGCACGGTGGGTTAAAAAGAATATCAACCACTTGGTGCAAAACAAAATTCATGATGTGTTACTCATTGGGGCAGAAGTGAAACGTCGGTGAAAATCTGGCGTGACGATTCCAGTTGACAGTAAAGTGCGCGAAAGCGTGTGAATCGTTGGCTTCCCATCTCCTATTTAGACACCATAATCCCCGTTTCAAGGAGTGAAACAATGCTGGTACTAACATTAAAACCCGGTGAAACTTGCAATATCGGCGAATCCGTGAAATTCTTTATTGCCAAAGGTGGAGGGAATTTCAAAGTATGTTTTGATGCGCCCAAAAGTGTGAGAATCGTCCGTGAAAATGCACGAAACAAAGATGCCGTGCCACGAAAAATCACCTGCTCCAGATGCTGGGCAGAGTTGGAAATAGAATCAGGAAAAAGCATCGAACAGACGGCAGATGCTGAGTGCTGGTATGTCAGTGAGAACCACAACCTCTGCTACGAGCGCTGTGCAGCATTGAATGAAAAAGAGATGGAACCTGAAGAGTGGGATTACGTCAGGGAACAAGTCTACGACGCGGAAAGAATGGACTATGCGCCATGTTAATCAAATTTTTGTTCCGGGAATTTAACCCCGTAAAACAGGAGATAAAAGATGACAACGAATAACGATATCTGGCTGGAAACCTCAACGAGAGAGGAGTGGCTGGAAGTGCGACGGATGGGAATTGGAGGCTCGGATGCAGCCAGCGTGATGGGGCTGACGGGATATGAGGAAACATACGTCGATTCGCAAGGTGAAACAAGAACGACCAAGCCCTACGGATATATCCAAACTCCGTTTTTTACGTGGCTTGAGAAGCGTGGTGAAATCGTCAAGACATTCGACGAAAACCGGATTGAGATTGAGCTTGGAACCACAATGGAACCTCGAATCTTGCGAGAATTTGAGATGCGGACGGGCGAGAAATTACTTCCCAAACCGTCGATTCTCCGTCACAAAACCTACCCGTTCATTCAGGCGAGTTTGGACGGTTGGACTCGTGATACCATCGTCGAGGCGAAGTGGGGACGCTGGACGCCCAAGTGGGGCGACGACGGCTCGGATGTGGTTCCACTTAACTATTGGATGCAGGGGCAACACTATATGCTCGCGACAGGGTATCGACGAGTTGTAATCATTGCGCTTTTGTATTCAAGCGAGGGACTTGGTTTTCGTACCTACAACATCTTCGCTGATGACGAATGGCACGAAGCGTGTATCGAACGATACTCAGCATTTTGGGATGCCGTCACGACGGGAACGCCACCTGCGCTGTTCAATCTGAACGACTTGAATTACCGCTTCCCAGTGGCGCGTCCGCTCTCAAAAATTGAGGCGACCGAGCCTATTTTGGATGCGCTCACAGACCTACGGAGATTGAAAATTCAGCAGTCCGAAATTGAGGCGTCCATTACGGAGCGGAAAACGGACATTTTTCAATTCATGGAGGACAATGAAGCGTTGACCTATAACGGAACGCTTCTCGCGACCTACAAAAACACCCGACGCGGGAATCGTGTTTTTAATATTAAGTGACTTTAATGAAAAAACAAATATTTTTAGTTGATAAACCCCTAACAGAAAGGTAGAATATTAATGAGTAATGACTTTAATGAAGCCGGAACGGAAACGGCTGTGACCATAAAAAACGAGATTCTCAAGAATCCATTTCAGGGACAAACCATGCCTTTTACCAAACCATCCGTAAGCGCAACAACTAGCGTGGAAACGCAACGGGCGATGTCGGAAATTCAGGCGTTGGTGTTCATGGCAAAACAATTTCCTCGCGACCCATGTCAGTGTTATGACAATGTCATGAAGGCATGCCAGCGTCCGAAACTTGCCGAGTGCGCCTTGTATAACTATCCACGAGGGGGCGCATCCGTGACGGGACCGTCTATCCGACTGGCGGAAATGCTGGCATTGGAGTGGGGAAATATCATTTATGGGTACACGGAACTGGAGCAGACACGGAATCACACCGTCGCGCAAGCGTATGCGTGGAATTTGGAAAGCAATGTGCGTGTAACCCGTGTCGTGACGGTACTTCACGAACGTAGCACGAAAAAAGGGACGGTTTTTCTCACAGACCCTCGTGACATCTATGAACACGTCGCAAACCAGATGGCGAGGCGGGTAAGGGCGTGTATTTTGGGAGTGATTCCGGGGGACATCGTTGAAAGTGCCGTCAAAGCATGTACGGTAACGATGAACGCGAACGTGGATATTACACCGGAAAAAATCAGCATACTTGTCGAAAGTTTTTCACCTTTTGGTATAACGAAAAGTATCATCGAGAAGTATATCCAACGCTCTATCGAGGCAATTACACCGGGAAACGTCGTCAAACTCCGCATGATTTTCCAGTCCTTGAAAGATGGAGTCGGGAAACCGGAAGACTTTTTTGATATGCGAGTTGACGTGAAACCGGAAACCCAGACGTCTCCAAAGGTGGACGCAATGAAAAACCAGCTTCTTAATACGGAAAAACCAGCGCGTCGAGGACGAAAATCCGCTATACAGGAACCGGAGAAAAAACCGGAAACAGAGCCGGAAACCCGCGATTTTGAGTGGTACATGGAAGCGATTGAACGCGCTGATAACTTGGATGCGCTAAATGCCGTACAGCGACAGTTCGCCATCGACACAGAGACGACGGGATTTAACGACGGGGATTACCTCACAATTCATCAAACTCTCGACGAAAAAAGCGAGAGACTTGGTAATTAAAATCGCCCCCAATTAACCAGACAAATTTAATGACCAGCTGATTAAAAAATCAGCTGGTATAACCCTTTTGGCATTAAAAAAACATCATGAATAATGAAATTTTCGATGTGCCCATCAGTGAATTAACCGAGGGCATCCAATTACGAATCGGGACGCGAGACACAACTATTTCCGAGTACGCAGAAACCATGAAAGAGGAGGGGTGGGGGAGTTTTCCGCCCATCGAGGTATGCCGTGTCGACGACCAATGGAGAATCGCCGACGGTCACCATCGTTGGTTTGCCGCTCTTGAGGTTGGCGTCGAGACCGTTCCGTGCCGACAGGTGGGCAGTACCTCCGCCGAGCTGGTATTATACGCCGTGCAAGGAAATGCGCGACATGGTCTACGATTTACGAAAGAAGAACGCAAAAATGCCGTACTTGCCGTAATGAGAGAGTTTCCGCAGAAGTCAATACGCGAGGTGGCGAAAATCTGTGGCGTTGCCAAGAGTACCGTCAACAGAATCCAGAATGAATTATACTCCGCAGGAGAACTGATACGTCCTCTGGAAGTAGTCGGCAAAGACGGTAAATGTTATTCTTCAATACAAAATATGGTACAAGATAACTCAGGTGTCCCATTGGGAC
>JAZQGK010000135.1:0-16024 GCA_045539975.1 Candidatus Scatosoma sp.
TACCGCCAAAAGACCCGTCATCTTATTATCCGCATAGCTGTTTGCATACGGCCATTCGATCGCCTTGAAACTTACATTGACGTTTTCAATCGTCGAATTATTCGTTACAGAACCTGCAAACAGCGTATTAAAGTTGTTGCCCGTTGTAACGATGGATACGTTCGTAAAGTTCACGTCCTTGATTGTCGCTGCATACAATGCGCCGAAAATACCGCACGAACCAACTTTAATATTGCTAACCGTATAATTATTACCGTCAAATACGCCTCTGAAGAATCCCGTAGAATACGAATTCGCTTCATATAATGCGTCCGCACAATCAATATTATCCCCAAGGAGATAATAACCAAGTACGTAATTACCTGCCCCAACGGCTGCCCCGTTCAATACTCGCAAATCTTCTGCCAACTTCAAAATCTTGGTAATTGCAACTACGTTATTGAAAATGAGTTCTTGCGTATCATTTTTACAAGCAACGGTATATACGCTCATATTTTCCGCAGTAGAAACATTCATATTGTCAATCACAACCGTTAATTGACCTTCCGTTTCAACGGTTGCCGTAGTACTTGTGCCGTTAATCGTAACAACGTAAGTATTTCCAACAGCAAATCCATCGTATTGCAACACGGCAGTATTGGAATTATCCGCCTCTGCATAGAACTTGGTTGCAATCGTTTCTTTTATCAACGCATCTGCAATCGTCAACGTATACTCTGCCGTCTGTCCGTCGATTAAAGAGGTAGCAACAACCGTCACGCTATCGCCCACCGCCGCGCCTTCTTTTACGGAAAGTATATTACCGTTCAGCGCAACATTTTCATTCGCGTCCTTCAAGGAATATACAACGTATTTTGCATCTTTATCCGTGCCAAAGGCTACTTCTCCATTCAAGTTGATAATCGTTTCCGTATTCGTAAAGGCAATAGGTCCTTTATAGAAATTTACAATGGATTTCGGCAAAGCATAATTATCTGTGATTTCCCAGAATTGAGAATCCCAGGTCTTAACGACAACACCTTGCGTTTCCTCTGCAATAAGCGCCGTGGGCGTATCAAAACCTCCGATTGCCGTACAATTTTTCGCTTCGTCAAACAGTTTATCCGCAAGTGTCTCACCCGCACCGATTACGTACACACCCTTGTACGCATTCAATCCGCATTGACTAGCAAGCCAACCTTGATTAAGGGTAGTAAGCTTACAATCCGTCACGTCAATCAATACGCTTTCCACCGTTCTAATAGGAGCGCTGCTTGATCTAAAGAAAGTAACTGCGTTTTCCCCAAAAGAATTGATTTCCATGTATATGTTCTTAACCGTACCTTGACCGTTCACGACCAACAAGCTCGATCCTGCACCAACCTTAGCATCCGTGAAAGAAAGATTCTTTATTACACCGTTTTTGCCATTGATTACGATGAAACCGCTAAAATCTCCCGTCGTCTCTATACCGCCGATATTATATCCTTGACCGTCAAAGACACCTTGGAATCCGCCGTCAATGCCGTAGTTCCAAGCTTCTACAATAACCCCTTCCAAAAACTCTCCGTTTACATCTTTGAGATCAGCATTATTTGTGTTATCTTTCGACATAGCCCAAAGTTCACTATACGACTTATAAGGCGACCACACGCCGTCGTATTCGATATTGCTATCCAAGGCAAAGTACCCCGAAAGAACAAAACCCTTTTGGATTTCCAAGCACAATCCTGCTTTCACCGCATTTTCCGCAGCGGCTTCTTGCCAAGAATCCAACTCGTCCTTATCGCCGATAATCATAGTATAAATATCAACGGGAATGGTATATATCGTTGTATCCGTTTCAACGGTCATTGTCTTTCCTAAACCAAGGTCTGACATTTTTGCAGGCGTTCCGCTTCGATCAAACGTAAGTACGTCGCCTTCAATGGAACCTTTTTCATTTGCTTTATCAAAGACTATGTTATCCTTATTAAAAACCACTTTTTCAACGGAAGACGCCTCAATGGATGTGGGGATTTCAACACCTCCAACCACCGTTTCAAGCGTTAATCTATCCGTCAGTTGTACCTGATTTTTCGCCACGTTTACAACTACGGAAACCGTTAACGTTTCTTCTTTATACGTAGCCGTCCCCGTCAAAGTAGCCGTCCCAGCCTTTAAGCCCTTGATAACGCCGTCTTCCACTGCAACCGTTTCGCTATCCGACGACGACCACGCAACCGTTGCATTTTCCGTTGTCGGTGCGCCATTGAGTACGTACACCACGTTCCCGATTTCCATTTGTGCGGTTTCCGTGTCCCCAAGCGTCAAATCAAGAGAATATCCAGTTTCGCCAGGTACAAACTTATCATTTGCAAAACCCAGCTCTTTACTCACGCCCAAAATTGTAATCGTCAACTCATCGCGAACGGTATATCCGCGCACAATCGTTTCTACTTGGTAGGTAACAGAGCCAACTTTATTGCCTACAACCGTTAACGTAGAACCGTTTTCAGAAGGCGTGACCGTAGCCACTTCTGCATCTCCGCTTACAACACTCCAAGTATATTCGATTCCGTAAACCGAATCGTCCAACGTTTCATCGTTATATTTCACGCCTACGTTCACCGAAGAACTTTCGCCCTCAAACATCGACAAAACACCAACCGAAAAAGACAGTTCGTGGGATATCGTCGTTTGCGATATCGTCAAGGTATGCGTTGCAAAAACGTCACCTATACTAGCCTTAATTTCAACCGTTCCTGCTTTTAATGCCGTAACAATACCGTTCTCGACGGTTGCAACGCTCGAATCAGACGAAGTCCATACAACAGACTCGGTAGAGCCCGTTACAATCGCAGTAAGCGTAGTTGTCTCAAACTCCGTCATCGACATACTGCCAACGATGGAAATTTCCACTTGTTCAGGTGTAACGGTTGAACTATTGTTAGAATTTTCGCCACCGCTAACGCTACTATCACCGCCATTGCCGTTGCACGCCGTAAGCGTTCCTGCAAAAGCCAACATAGTGATACAAGATATTAAAAATAATTTTAAACTCTTTTTCATTCTTTTCTTATCCACCCTTTTTTGTATTTGCTTCTAAATCAAATAACGCCCCATTTTGTGAACCAGCCAGTCAAAGGAACTCTCTCTGCATAGTACTTAAACCCAAGCTCTTCACAATCCGCATAGAAGGAGCGACGTTCCTTTTCAATCGCATCGTTCTTATAATATCCTGCATAATATTCACAGATCATAAATCTAGGGAAAATCGTTTCAATCGTAATGTGTTTTTTCAATCTGTCATACAATGCGGGATCTGTCGTTTTATACTTTTCAATCGCATTATACGCTTCATCGCAAAGCGCCAACCAGCTTTCCAGCTTCGCCAAAGGCCAGTATCTGCTTTCTTCCGATTCCGTTCTGCGCTGCGTATAAAAGACCTCGGGATACTGTATTTCTAATTGTTGCATATGTCCTACAAGCGATTCATAATACTTTCTCATCGGTTGCGCTGCGTCTTTGAAATAGTTTTCAAACCACTCGTCCATCAGCGTACCCGCATTTAAGTTTACATTGCGGGCAAGCGTCATATTTAAATAAGTTTTTAAATTGCCAAAGCCCGTGGAAACGGATTGATTTTGCGCTTGGTTGAATACGTATTGACAGCCGTTGTCCTTCAAGAACCGCAGAGTTTCCGCAATAGAGTCGAACGAGTTGTACGGCACGAGATAATGCACGAAATTCGTATCGTAAATCCAACCGTATAAACGCTCTGACAAAATCGCCCATTTCTCAAAGGTTTGCGCGTATTGCTTGTTTTCTAAATGATAGAAGCTTTCTTCATACGTCGCATCAATAGGCGCGTAGAAAACGCCCACGTTCTTATTGCATTTTAACCCTTCGTCGTAAAGCTTATTATAGGGCAAAATAACCGTCGCGCCGTCCTTGACAATAACGTTCTTCGTTTTCCCGTCGGAATTTTCATCCACCTCGGTTTTAATCATTTCGTATTTGCCGTTCACGGTTTTTACGGGAGCTTCATAGGTTTCTCTGTACGCGAAAAACAAAATAGTAAGCTCACGCTTCGCGGTGTTTTCCTCCGCCGCCCGTCTTTCCAGCTCGGCTTGCACCAAGTCGTCCAAGTCGTTGGTAAACATCATATACGTTGCGGTCAACGCGCCGTATTCCTGCACCGTTAAGGAACATACGTCACATTCGCAGTTGCCGTACTTATCTTCACGCGTAAAGGTCAAGGAAGCAACGTTGGGCTGTTCGTCCAACACCTTCATAACGCCTTGATACGCCGTTTGCAGCATAGCGTCGTATTCCTCCTGATCTCCGTGCGCGGAATAACAAAGCTGCGTTGGCTCGATATTAGAGGTCTGTCCTTTCCCCGTCGCATACCATTTAGGATGATAATTGTCTAACGAGCTGTCGTTATACTTTTTAGGGGGAAGATAGTAAAAGGAGTTATGGCAGAAATTTCCTTCCGTTACCGTAAAGATTTCTTCCTTTGTCATCCCCGAACCCATTCTTGCAGAATGCGTCATTCCCCAGTTATTGACCAAGTCAAAATCTGGACGCTCCACTATATCCATATTCGGTAAGGTTGCGCCGCTCTTTGTATAAACGATCGTATCCTCCGAATACCATTTGTATCCCAATACTTCGCGCAAGAATGCCAACGTTGCAGTTTGATAACCGTATAGAGTATTCACTTTCATAAAAACGCTGTCCCCAGCCGTTTTTATCATATAACCGCTATATGCCAAATCGACGCCTGCTTCCCATACAACGTTTGCCGTTTCTTCCATCTTTTGATGAGAATACACGATATATTTCGAGGTTGCGTTATAGCTCAAATCGCGATTTGCCGCCAATTCTTCATCATTGAGCATATCTTGATCGGCGTCTATACACACACGGACAAACGCTCCCGTAGCTTGTTCGATTTGACCTGCAAGAAAATTTGCCGCCTCAACCGCCGCCGCATTGTTTGTGCCAAGTACAATCATATAGTCGGTTGTTTGATTGACTATAAACGTCCTATTCGATTCGGTAACGTTGACTTTATGCAACAATTTTGATGCGTCTACCAAATGCTGCGCCCCGTCCGTTCCTTCATACGATCCAGTATACTCTTGCCCCCCATTCGTAGAAGTAGAATCGTCAGATCCGCTCGAATTATTGGGATCTTTACAAGCGCCTAATATTGCTAAGCAGGACAATAAGACAGCTAAAAAAATGGAACTTTTTCTCTTCATCTTCTCCTCCTTACTGTACCGTTATTGTATATTCTACGATTGTTTGGTTGCCAAGTTCATCGCAAGCTATCACTACAAAACGGTAGTCACCTGCATACTGGAAGGTGTATTTATAAAGCATATATTGCAGCTTACCTGCTTGATCAACCGTATAATCGTAACCGAGTGTAACCACTTCGCCGTTTGGATTACGAACAAATCTATATACCGTCATATCTTCCACCGAAGATGCGTTGTCTGTCACGAACACTTGGGGTAATACTACCTGCTCGCCCACAGAAGCCGTTGCCGACCAAGTATTCGCCACCGTTACATTAGGGGCAACACGGTCGAAAACGTTGATAGAATACGAGGTTTCATTTGCGGTATTATTGAAACAATCCGTCGCATTATATGCAACAATATACTGTCCATATGAGGTCAGTGAAATGGTATATTCATGCGCCGCGGACACGTTTTCTAATCGATCGCCGTTCACATCGGACACTACGTTCCCCTGCGCATCTTTTACCGTAAGATAACAACGAATATCGGCATCGATCGTATCGCTTACCTCTGCAGACGTAATGACATAGGTATCATTGATGGAATACATGCCGCCATAAGAACCGTTGATGGAAATTCTCGGTTTTGACAAATCCGTAACGGTATTATTGATCGTATGATTATCAAATTCTTTCAGTATATATCCAGAACCGTTTGCAGCATTTACAAGTTCCGCACTAATATATACTTTATTGGACGGGAACCCATTAAACGGATTTCCAGTGTCGTCCACTGCCACCGAAACGCCAACCGCGTCAACGTAAAATCTGCCGCCTTTATAAGAAAAGACAAACTCATCCAAAGGATTGCCCTTTCCGTCCACGCCCAAGTTAAAGCCTTTCACCAATTCTCTTTGTGTTCCACCAAAGGCAATCTTAGCATAGCCGTTTTCCCCGTTTTCAAGATACATCGTTACGGCAATATTGCTATCGGCATAATCCGTAAAGGTAACTTTTAGACCATCAAAGTCGCTCTTCCCTGTAATACCTTTGATTTTTATGGATGCTTGATTGGCCGTAACAGGGTTGGCATACAGCCAAGAGCCTACCTCTTCCGTCGCCAACAACGTCATACCCGTTTTATCCCTCGTGGACGTCAATCCGTCCATAATAAACATCTTATCAACGTAAACGTACGTTCTATTATTTTTCTTTTCCAACGGCAAGCAAACGGGAACTTTCTTCGTCAAGGTAGCTCCACCCACCGCAAACGTCAAAGAAACAAAAGGCTCATCCTCTGTTGCGATTGGAGTATACGTTTCGCCTGCTTGATAGGTATGTTCACCGTTGGTGTCTTTCAAAATCATCTCCGCCAAGCGTTCTTGCTTTATCCCAGAAGAGTAATCATAAGCGTACACGCTGGGAACGGTGTAAGATAATCCCGAAACCAAATATTTTAAAAGCGTTGGCTCGTTTACAAAGATAGGCGTTGTCCCCTTCTCAACGGTAATCGTATAGGAAATCGTCTTACAAATCCCAGCATAATCGGTAACAGTATAACGAATTTCCCATTCGCCGAATTTTTCAGGCACAAACGTACCCAAATTCACGTCCATTACCATCTCTCCACAGATTGCCTGTACGAATATGGTAGCGTCCGTAGCATCACCGCTCCCGCCCGAAATAATAGGCGTTGGCAACACAAACGTTTGACCGCATACTCCTTCCGTCACAATATCCTCTGGAAGTGAAACGGATAAGGGGTTAGCAAGCTGCGTCACCGCCGTAATCCAATATACCTTTTCCGCCGTATTGCCCATTGCGTCTACTGCTTTATATACAATCGCATATTTTCCAGCTCTTGTAACGGAAAATCTACCATTTTGAATGGGACATTCAATCGTTGCAGCGGGATTATTGTAATTGTAATATACTCTCGTTTGGACAGGTAATTTCCCAGCATAGTTATCAAACGCCGTCGCCGACGGTACGCCATAAGAGCCACCGACTACCGCCTGCGGAATAAACGCATAGCTATCCAACGAGCTTTGAATATACTTTTCTTCAACGTCTACCGTTATTTCCGGCTTTTCCGTTTCAATAAATTGATTGTCCGCAGCTAAATCATACGAGAAGAGCTTGGAAATACAAAAGTTTGCCGTTTCACTGGCAAGGTCTAACGCCTGCACGGTCAATCTGACTTTACCGCTGGGGAAACCGTTCCAAAGCGGTTCTTTTTCGTAATACGTTGGATTATCCAAATCGACGACTTTTTTCGCATTGACAAAAACTTCTTTCTCGTCCGCATCAAATGCAATCTTAAAAGGCGATTCATCTGCCACAACCTTTACTAATTCGATATGGCTTCCCTCTTCGGGCTTATCGGGATTATTCAAATGCCACGTACCGCCGTAGGAATAGAAAGACGCTTGTACAGGCGTACCGCGAAGCCCCAGCTCTTTTTCGAAGGATGTAAAAATTGTACCATTCAATCCGCCTTGCGTCTGCCCAGAACCTGCCGCCGTCCAATAACTCATCGCATATCTACCCTCATCCGTCGATTTGGAGCGTGAACCCATAATCGTTAAAGACTGCGTTGCGTCTTGTACGTCCGTAAACGTAAATGCCAAACGGTCAAATTCATAGATCCCTACGTTGGTAGGATTGATAAATCCTTCTATCAGCATACTCTCCACAGCCAACGAGGAAAGGTCTATCACTTTATTAAAGGTGAGCGTATCTCCTCTTGCGAGCCCAACGGATAACGCAGGCGTTTTTCCTATCGTCTCATACGAAATGCTACTCTTGGAATTAGATACTCTCCATAATTTATCTGCCACCGTAAAGCACAGTTCGTCTTTGTGGTATTGCAGATTATCGTCTTTCGCCTCGTAAACAAGAGTATATCGCCCCGCAGAAGAAAGCACAATTTCGCCCGGCGCTACTGTTCGCGAAGTTCCGTCGGGATATGTCAATTTAATATTCGCTTCATAGGTAGCTCCTCCTACCTCAACCGTACGCATAGGAATATAAAACGTATCGTCGACTATGTATTGCTCTTCAATGGATACGTCCTCCCACACAACATGGTCGTCAGCTCTCCCGACTTGAAATTTAATTGCAGATATGCTGCACGCACACAATGTAAGCGCGCACGCTAAAACTGCAAGTCTTTTCTTATTTCTTTTCATTGAATTTCCCCCTATTAACCTTTTACGCCACCCATCGTAAGATTACCAAGCAACCGTTTTTGAAAAATCATAAATAGAGTGGTAATAGGCACAGCCGTCAAGATAACCATCGCCATACGAGCAGGGACTTCCGTATGTATCGAGCCCTCTTTCGCATTTTCGTTCATAACGAAATGTAACCCATTTGCAATGGTCGGGAAGCTTGGCATAAAAATCTTCGGGGATTGATAATCGTTCCAAAAGGTAATAAACTTGATCAAAAGCACTGTAAAGAACGTGTTTTTAATCAAAGGCAAAGCGATTTGTAAAAATATCTGCCAATTATTTGCCCCGTCCATTTTTGCCGCCTCAGAAAATGAAACAGGCAAGGATTTAAAAATATCGTAAAACACCAAGAAATACAAACCCAAGAAGTTTGCTTTCATGATCCACAAACCCCACATCGTGTTCAATATATTAAGGCTTCTTGCCATTTCAATTTCAGAAGGTAAGCTTCCGACAATGGGAATCATCATAACGACAATCACTACCGTATGTATGAGTTTTGAAAATTTGTAATTGAAACGCGCGCAAGCATATGCAGTAATACACGGCACAACCGTTGCAGTAATCGCACACCCGCCTGCGTACAACAAGGTATAAGCATACATTCCTAAAATGCTCACCGTTGTCGCCGGACGCCCAGGCATCGGGTCTGTGGGCATTTTAAAATCCTGCACCATATGTCTAAACGTGTATAAGAATAACGCGCCTTCTTTTCTTGCTCTATCAAATGCAGCACGCATCAACAAGTCTGCGTCCGTTTCCGTTCCCCATGAATTGTAATACGTATCATAATTGATGAGAAAACCGTAACGGTCTAATTCATAAACGTCTTGATTGACCTTAAAAGAAGTAATTACCGTCCACGCCAACAAGTAGAATAAGCTCAAAGCGTAAATAATCAATATCGCCAGCAATATCCACATCAGAGGCGTGAAGGGATTTTTCTTTTCTTGCACTTTTGTCTTTTTCAACATACTCCACACCTCACTCTTCACTCGGTCCAAAGCGTTCTAACGCCCAACGGATCGCCAATGCGATAGGCACTGTTAAAATCGTCAATAACACGCCGATTGCAGAATAATACGGAAGCGTCGCCGCGCCGTTCGGGTCTGTCATTTTTTGGAAGCGACCTGCAACCTCTACGAAGAACCAATATCCTATACTGCTTTCCGTCGCTTCTGCGCTAGCCTTAAACATTTCGTAAGCTCCGTATTGATTAACACAAATACCTGCAATACCCGTGATTAAAAATACGCTAATCGTCGAATAAGTCAACGGCAAGACGATATACCAAAACTCTTTAATCCCCGTCGCGCCATCCAAATGCGCCGATTCGATAATCTCCTCCGAAATCCCAGACATCTTGTTGGAATACATAAGTACGTTTACGCCGAAGCTAATCCAAATGTTATAAAACATCAAAACTGAAAATCTATATTCTCTTGTTTTATCTAACAAATTTCCGATATCGGGAGCCATATACGGCAAGCAGTCGATTAAGAAATATTTAAAGATTGAGGCTACAACAACGCCTGACAATATCTGCGGTAAATACAAAATTACCCGAAATGCGCCCCACGCAGGCATCTTTTTGAATATGTAATAGGAAAAAAGCAACCCAAGCGGCAATCCAATCCCCGTCGTAATCAAAAATGATTTCAAAGAAACCCATAAATATGACTTGAAATCAGGTCCAAAAAACCACGCAAATGCAGACTCATATTGATGTAATGAAATCTTTGTTATCCAATCCCCATTTTCCCCAATCGAAATTTCCTTGAAGGACATAATAATCGAATTGAAGTTTACGCCAATATAAAAAACGCAGAATTGCAATACAGGCCAAGCAAGTATCAAGCAATAAAAAAGCAAATCAGACTTATTGGTTTTGGATAACTGGTTTTTATTTTTTGTCTTCTCCATTTTCTCATCCTTTCTTTTGGCTTCCATTTTTAGTGAAGCAGTACAATGTTACTTTAATTTTTTACAATAGCGCCGCTATCCCACAATCCCTTTTGATAGGTGTATAATCCGTCAAAGTATTCCTTTGCCGTTTTTCCCTTTCTAAATTCGTCAAACGCAACTTTAACTGGAGTAGCAGTTGCAGTATATCTCGAAGCATACATATTCTTATAATCGGTAAACGTTTCTTCATTTAATTGATAAAATGGAGTTTTCGAAAAACCGTATACCAAATCACTCGCTTCTTGCATTGCTACAATCGAACGTCCAAACGCAGACATTTGAGCCTTATCTGCATCGTTCATCTTGTATTGCACCGCTTTCGTCGTATCGGTAATTTTGGAGAACTCTACCAAAGATTCATCTGTGTATGCAAACTGCAAGAAGTCAATCGCAATCTTTTTTGTTTCTGCGTCGATATTTTTACCCAAGAACGCAAGAGAGTTATGCGTATCCATTAAAGTGTAGCCATTCCCCCCGTTTTGCAACGCAGTTGCTCGTGCCTGCGCCTGTTCTTCCGTCACGCAAGGAAGGGGCATCCAACCATATCTATCCTTATCATTTCTGCCCAGCGTTTGTTGAATCTCATCAAAATAGGTGTTCGCTTCCATTTCCCACCATACGCCGTCAATCAACATCGCCGCGCGGTCTTTTTCATTAGAAGTGCCTCTTACAAAATCTCTTTGCGCGTTGGTTTGTTCGTAAGTATCACCAATCGAACCTTCACTGAACCACCCTTCTTTTGCTATCTTTTCCATAAAGGAGAATGCATAATATTTACCTGCTTGTTTTGCAAGTTCATAACCGTTCTCCGCCCCGTTAATCTGCGTTGCGGGAAGCGGAGTAACAACACCGCTTGCATCCGCCGATACAAGATTTTTTGCTTCCCCCGTATAGGAGTAATTGAGCTGCATCTGCTCTAAGCCTTCATTATTCGCAACAAGCGCCGTGATAAACCAGTTCAAATATTCGTCTCTATATTTCCCTGCCCACGACAAGGGATTATTATTGATAGAAATGTATTCGCAGAGCGCGTAAAATTCTTCATAGGTCGTCGGCAGCCCATCGTCGTCTGTCCCTGTCTTACCGTCCGGCCCCGCCGTTCTACCGTTCAAATCTTTTGTAAAACAGAAATTTAACGCATTTTCAAGATCGGCTTTATCGTAATCCTTTGCAAAATACCATCCGTTGGTTTCAAACATATGCTTGTTATAAATGATGCCAACGTATCCTGCATAATGCGGAATCCCATAATAGGTATCGCCCTCTCCGTCATTGTTAGTATCCATCTTATAGAAAGCCTTTTGCTCTTCCGTCAACTTTTCTTCCAACGTCGTACCCGGTTCGTAGGGATTTTCCGTCGTCAACACTTCCGTCATCGGCGCAAATACGTCGCCCTGATTCACAAATTTGTTATACAACACTTGTTCTTGGAACACAACGTCGTAAGGAACGCCGTTTGTAACAATCGTAGACATCATAGTTTTTTCGGAATCCACCTTAAAATCTACCCCATCATACGTAACGCCGTTGACAACAAATTCCTTGCCAGCGCGTTCCTGTTTATAACGCGTAATCAAAGTGTCCAGCCACTCTCTTCCGTAACCGCCGCCAAAGTTGAACACTTTTAATTCATACGGATTCGTAACGCCCAGTTGTTGGTTCACGTCCACGGAATTATCATTCGACGATCCGTCACCGGTATTTCCCCCGCATCCAACCGTACCAATGCACATAATGAGCGCCATCATACCGGTGAATAATTTTCTTGTCATTTTTTTCATCGCTTTTCTCCTTAATATGAACATTTCTTTATGATTTCTATATCTCAAATACTTTTTCTAAATTTTTATACGTAGCTGAATTATTATAGCATACCGCTCTTCTTTTTTTTGTAAAAAACAGTTAGCAAATATCTCCAATTCCGTCAAAGCTATCTTTTAGGGTATTTTTACAACTTGACGGTTTTTCCGTTGCTCTCATATGCCGCAAAAATAATTTTCACTACTTTTGCGCCTTCCTTGCCATCCACAGAAAATTTTTCGCCGTTTTCCAAACAACGGTAAAAATCAGCAACGAAAAAATCATGACCATAACCATAGCACGGTTTTATATAGTATTTCGACGTATCTTCCGTGTAAATGATTTCCCCGTTTAAAAGTACCTTTTGCGGAGTCAATTTTAACAATCCCTTTTCCGTCGTCAGCGTGATTTCCACGGGAAAATCCGTTTTGCTACCGTTCGTTGCAAATAGGGTAAACGGTACGTTGCCGTCGCAAACCAGAAACGCCGTATCTTCTACGTCAACCATCTTTTGCAACGTCAAGTTTGAAACCGTTGCGCACACCGAAGAAACGTCGCCGCAAAACCATTGTAAAAGGTCTAACGTATGCAACGCCTGATTGATTAAAACGCCGCCGCCTTCCATTGATTTCTTTCCACGCCAAGGCGAACTGTTATAATACCTTTCTCCGCGATGCCAAGCCATATATCCTATGGCGCTGACAGGTGGATTTTCACGTAAAAAATCTTTTACAAATTGATTGACGGAAAGGTATCTGTTTTGTAGACATACAGCCAACTGCGCCGTGCTAGTTTCTTCCGCAATTAAGATTGCGTCCAACTCTTCGTTGCAAATACATAAAGGTTTTTCGCAAAGAACGCTTACGTTGCGTTGCAGAGCCATAATTACCATCTCTGCGTGCAAATAATGAGGCGTACAAACGTGTACAACGTCAACCTCTACTTCACTAAGCATACGCACGTAATCGGTATATTGTTTTGCTTGGGAATAAGGAGTTAAACGGGATTCGTCTATATCGCAAACAGCAACCAATTCCCCATTGAGTTGCGCAAGTTCTGCGTGCAATTTTCCAATGACTCCTAACCCAATAACCGCTGCCCGTATCATCTTTTATCGCCAAAAGAATTGGAAGTATCCGCTACCGTTTCAACAACGTTTGTTTTCATCCGCGAAGCTTTACGCCGTTTTTCCAATTCTGCCAAATACACGTCTTCATCCACAGGCAATACAATCTCTGCGCCATTATTCCAGCCGGAAAGTTCGATTGCATTCATCAATTCCACTCCGTTGAACCCATCCGTGCCCTGCACAAATTGCTCTTCCAAGCCAAGAATGGCATTTGCAAAGTTATTGATAATTCCAACGTGTTGAAGATTTTTTCCGTCCGTTTCCACTTCGATAATTTCACAATTTGGCTTCGTAAAACCGTTCTCCGCAATGCGGGAATGTTCCATACTATCCATTTCGTTTTTATACCAAAGCAATTTGTCGCCTTCGCAAAGCAGTTTGCCTTTCGTGCCGGAAATTTCAAAACGATTTGTTCCCGGCGTTTCTCCCGTAGTCGTAATGAATACGCCCGTCGCACCGTTTGCGTAGGTAAAAAAGGCTGTCACTTCGTCTTCAACTTCGATATCGTGCCATCTACCATATTGACAAAATCCGCGTACCGTCTTGGGCATTTCGCCAACTACCCATTGCACCAAATCGATTTGATGAGGGCATTGATTGATAAGAACGCCGCCGCCTTCACCTGCCCACGTCGCTCTCCAACCGCCGCTGTTATAATATGCTTGCCCTCTAAACCAATCCGTAATAATCCAGTTTACACGTTGCAATTCGCCGATTCCGCCATTTTGCACAATCTCACGCATTTTACGGTATACGCAATTTGTACGCTGGTTGAACATCATGCCGAATCTTGCGTTACAGGTTTTTGCAAATTCATTCATTTCACGAACTTGTTTCGTGTAAACGCCCGCGGGTTTGTCGCAAATAACGTGAATTCCACGTTTTAAGCATTCTATAACCAATTCTGCGTGATCGTAATGCGGCGTTTCTACCAAGATTGCGTCGCACGTACCGCTATCAAGCATTTCTTTATAATCCTTAAAACATGCAAGTTCCATTTCAGGATATTTTTCAGCCAGCTTTTTTGCTCGCTCCACGTTCGTATCTGCAAGAGCCGTCAAAACCCCGTTTGTGATCAACTCCTGATGGAATAAACCCGTATAATACGTGCCTTGGTTGCCTGCGCCGATAATACCAAATCTCACCTTTTCCATACAAAAACCTCGCATCGTTATTTGACGTAAACGCCGTCAACTTCTCTATAACCGACTTCGTTTAATACCTTCTTCAACGCCGTAACTGCCGCATCAAAAGCCTCGTTCGGACCGGCGTAGATATATTGATGTTTCATCTCCGTATTGTCAATCGACTTATACGCATCAAATAAAGCCAAATGCGGCTCTAACGTCAATACTTTATCATCCGAAATCATATCCAATAATTTTGCAATATTACCATCGCCGCAACCTGCTGGAACAAGAGCGCCCGTCGCTGAAATTACGTCTTTGATGTGGAAATAATCGGTTGTCTTGTGGAACAAAGCCAACGTCTTATCCGCAGGTTCGCCGCATTGCAAATAGTTTGCGGGATCATAAATATATTTCAACCCGTCTACGTTTTGCATAATTTTTAAAACTCGCTGAGCAATATCCCCGTAGATATCTTTTTCATTTTCGTGATACATATACACGCCGTATTTTTTTCCGATTTCCACCATTTTGCGGAGATTGTCAAACACTTTTTCGTCCTTCCCCTTGGTGTTGAAAAAACTGAACATACGAATCTTGTCCGTCTTGAAAATTTTGGCAAGCTGGCAAACGTGCTCAACAAGTTTAGAATATTCTTCAAAATCGGTATTGATATCCGTTTTCCCCAAAGGAGAACCGATTGACCAAACGGATATACCATTTCTTTCAAACTCTTTTTGATAGCTTTCAGCCTCTTCAATGGTAAACGTCGATACGTTTTTTCCGTCAATGCTGCGAAGCTCGGTCAATGAAATACCGTTCCTTTTCATCGCCTCGATTTGTTCCTGAATACTGCTTCCTGCTTCATCTGAAAAAGCGCTTAATCTAATCATTTTTTTATCTCCTTACCTATTGTAATATTGCCCATATTCAACAAAAACACGTACGGGGGAAGGAGGTTAACCGCCTTCCCCTGGCTTTTATTGTACGCTATTATGCGTTTTCACGAAATTCGCCGTACGTAACCGTCATATAACCGCCTTGCCCTTGAATTGCAGAGCCTGAACCGTCCTTCTGACACCAGAATTTAATCGCCGTGTCTGCTTTCAACTGCACTCTTGCAACCGATGTAGAGTTGTTGGGGGTTCTAACAATCGTATTGCCACAAGCAATTCCTGCTTGGTTTGCAATAGTTCCATCGGGAACGAGATAGAAATCCCAATAGTTATATCCTTTCGAAATTAAATAGTTTACATAATCCGCCGAGATATAAGCCATATATGCTGCGTTATTCGTGCTAGTGCTGTTTGTAACCGTTGCCACGCCGTTGCTATCGTAGCTAACGGAAGATACATTGCCGTGTTCGATATAGCCATGAAGAACCTTAATCGTCAACGCTTCCGTTACGTTCGCTACCGTATACGTACCGTTGTTGCCCGTTACTTCTTCGCCGTTGACAAGTACGACGAAGTCGTTCAAGCCGCTTACCTTTTCCGTTACGGTAAAGGTGTAGTTAGAGCCTTCGGGCGCAACAGCGTTACCAGTGAAGGTG
>JAZQGK010000136.1:0-11181 GCA_045539975.1 Candidatus Scatosoma sp.
CAATATGCCGTTCCCAATGGCATGGCGTATAATTCGTATGTAATTTTAGACAACGAGATAGCCGTTTTCGATACCGTAGACGAGTCTTTCAAGGACGAATGGTTGCAAAAAATAGAAAATGCGTTGCAGGGCAAAGAGCCCGCCTATCTCATTGTGCAACATATGGAACCCGACCATTCGGCAAATATCCAGGCTTTTGCGGAAAAATACCCCTCGGCGAAAATCGTTTCCAACGCCAGGTCTTTCGTCATGATGAAAAACTTTTTCGGCACGGATTATGCGGATAGACAGATACCCGTTACAGACGGTTCCGTATTATCCCTTGGCAAGCATACTCTTTCCTTTGTGACCGCGCCGATGGTGCATTGGCCCGAAGTTATCATGACGTATGACGAAAGCTCCAAAATCCTTTTCTCGGCGGATGCGTTTGGGAAATTCGGGGCTTTGGACGTGGAAGAGGACTGGGCGTGCGAGGCTCGCCGTTATTATTTCGGTATCGTCGGCAAATACGGCGTACAAGTCCAAAACCTGTTCAAAAAACTCGCAGGGATTCCCATAGAAAAAATTTGTCCCTTGCACGGTCCGATTTTATCGGAAAATTTAGAATATTACCTGGGTTTGTACCAAACGTGGGCAAGCTATGGAGTAGAGAGCGAGGGCGTTTTCATCGCGTATACGTCCGTTTACGGCAATACGAAAAAAGCGGTGGAATTGCTTGCGGAAGAATTAAAAAATAACGGTTGCGAAAAGGTGGTCGTTACGGATTTGGCGCGTTCGGATATGTCCGAAGCGGTAGAAGACGCTTTCCGCTATGGCAAAATCGTCTTAGCAACGACGACCTATAACGGCGAAATTTTTCCGTTTATGCGCGATTTTATCAGTCATTTGATAGAGCATAATTACCAAAACCGCACGGTTGCTTTTATTGAAAACGGCAGTTGGGCGCCGCAGGCAACGCGAGTGATGCGCAGTATGTTGGAAAAATGCAAAAACTTGCGTTATACGGATGGGACAATCAAAATTTTGTCATCGGTAACGGAAGAGAATAAACAGCAGATAAAAGCACTTGCAAAAGAGCTTTGTCAACAATAATTTTTAATGATAAATGGAGGGAGAAGCATGAGTAAATACGTTTGTACCGTTTGTGGGTGGACGTACGACGAAGAGGTGGGGTTGCCCGATAAAGGTATCGTCGCCGGCACAAAATTTTCCGAATTGCCCGAGGATTTCGAATGCGAACTTTGCGGCGTCGGAAAGGAAAATTTCACAGAAGAAAAATAATAGTAAGGAGAGTACTATGGAAAACTATATCATTTGTAACTGTAAACAGGTAAGCTATTTGGATATCGAACGCGCACTTGTCAATCACAACAAAATGGAAGACGTGTTAGAGGTGTTCAAAGACGTGCAGAGAATTACCCATTGTTCCACGGGTTGCGGCGGTTGTCACGATAAAGTTCTCGACGTTATTTCTGAAATCATGATGGCTTAACATAAAGAAACGCTCGGCAAGAGCGTTTTTTTATGAACGTCAACGAAAACATAAATACCGCAAAATAGAAAGAAAAAAAGGACGAAAGATGACGTTGAAAGAAAGGAATAGACTATTGATTGTGGACGGGAACAATTTACTTTTTCAAATGTTCTATGGGATTCCCACTAAAATTTATAACAAACGTGGACGGACCATTCACGGTACGTTGGGCTTTATTTCCGCGCTGCAACGCATGATAAAAACCTACGAAATCAACCGTTGTTTGGTGGTATTTGATCAAGACGGTTCGTCGGAGCGAAAGGAAATTGCGGAGGATTACAAAGCCAACCGTCCCAAGGACTGGGATTCCCTTCCCCAAGACGAAATCCCGTTTTTGGAGGAAGAATACATACGCGAATGCTTGCGGTATTTAGATGTATGCACACTCGATTCAAAAGGCATGGAAGCGGACGATCTAATCGCGTCGATAGCCCTGCGTGAAAGCGAGGAAAACGACGTGTTTATCGCCTCGTATGACAGCGATTTTTTCCAACTCATCAACGACAGAATTTCCGTCATTCGTTACCGAGGCGAGCGCACGAAACGAATGGACAAGCCGACCTTTGAAACGGAATTTTGTTTTCCGCCCGAGAGATATGCGTTATACAAAGCCTTAACGGGGGATACGGCGGACAACGTTTCCGGCGTACTGTCAATCGGTAAAAAGCGCGCGACGGAAATTGTGCAAAACTGTGCGTGTTGTCAAGATTTGACGGCTGAACGCGTGGAATTTTTACCCTGCAAAGCGCGGCAAAACCTGCTTTCGGCGATTCCTTTGATAGAACGCAATCTCGCGTTGATAGTCTTGCGTGAAAAGCCCATACAAGAGTATTGTACCGGCTTTGACGAGGGGAAGATTCGAGAGAGCAATTCCCGTATTTTGTCGGCGTGTCACGTGTTTGATTGAGAATATATACATATGGGGCGTTTTTGGTTGCTAAAGCCAAAAAAGTGTGCTATAATGAAGAAAAAAATTAGAAAATGGGGCTATTTATGAAATTACTTAAGAAAATTTCCTTGCTGTTATCCTTTGCAGTGCTTGCAACGACGTGCGCTTTTGCCGTCAATAGCAACGACAAAGCGGATGCGGCAGGGCTTTTGAAAGGAACGCCTACGGGCTATACGAAAGCAAGCGACGTAAACTATAAAAAGACGGGCAAATACGTACATAACTGGGGCGCGCGTGATGAAGATTGTACCTTCCTTACTTCGTATGCGGAAGGTTTCTATACCGGCTCGTATACGTTCGACCAGTTATCGGCAAAAGCGGGCGGTTCTTCGCAGTCGAACGCACCGCAAAGCGCTTTGTATAGTTCGTTGAAACAAATGATGTCGAGCAAGCATACGCATATTACCAGTTACGGCGAAACAAGATATCAATACTGTTATACCGACTGCGTCAATAATAATAGCTCGTATATTTCCTCGTTCTATTCCGCAAAACAAGTCAGCGGTACTTGGGATGGCGGCGCTACGTGGAACAGAGAACATACCTGGCCGAATAGTAAAGGCGACGCAAGCGGTGAAGGTGAAAATGATATCATGATGCTCCGTCCCGCTTCGGTCAGCGAAAACAGCAGCCGTGGCAATAAAGCGTATGGGGAAGGCAGCGGATATTACGATCCGAACGGCGAAGGTCAAAACGTTCGCGGCGACTGTGCGAGAATTATGTTGTTCGTATATACTCGTTGGGGCAATACGGGCAGAATGTGGGGCTCAAGCGGCGTTATACAAAACCTTGACGTCCTTTTGAGATGGATGGAAGAAGACCCCGTTGATACCTGGGAAATGGGCAGAAACGACGCCACGCAATCGATTACGGGCACGAGAAACGTTTTCGTGGATTACCCCGAATACGCATGGCTTTTGTTCGGTAGAGATATCCCCGAAGATATGTGCACGCCTTCCGGTATCGCAAGCAACGGCGAATACGTTCCCACGCCCGGCACTTCCAGCGGAACGGGCAACAGCTCTTCCGAAGATAGCAGCATACCCGAGGACGAAATGACGCCCACGGAAATCGTCAATAAGCTGTATACCTTGTCCGACGGCGAAAGCGAAACGGGCAGCTTTACGGTGACCGGCGTTATCACCGCTTTGGATGGCTGGAACAATCCTACTATCGTTGTGGAAGGGATGACGAATAAGCCCGTATATTGTTATAAATTAGTGGACGATAGATTTGTTATCGGCGCGACGATTACCGTTACGGCAACGACTTTGAAAAACTATGAGGGCACATATGAGTTTATGAACTGTACCTTGGACAGCATTACGCTTCCCGGGAATACGCCCCCTGTGGATAGTTCGTCCAGCTCACCTGAGCAACCGCCCGTGGACGATTCTTCGTCTTCCGTACCCGATGATGAAACGGGAACGAACATTACGAAGCCCGCGCAAAACGTTGCGTACAATATGTACCTTAACCAGGCAAACGTTGGCAAAACGTTATACCTTACGGGCAACATGGATAGTAAATATTTTGAAATGTCGGACGATGAAGCAGATGCAGTTGCCGTGTACGCAGAACCTGTAAACGGCGGCTATAAATTCTATCATCTTTCCAACGGCAGTAAAGCTTACATAACGCTTACCGAATATCAAAAATCCAACGGTTTTTACGGTGCAAGCGTTTCCTATTCCGCAGACGGCACGGTATTTTATTACCAAGCTATGGGTTGCTGGGCGGCAACGTTAGAAAACGATACCTTCTTCCTTGGTACGTATCAAACCTTCCAAACGGCAAGCGCTTCCGCGTCTTATTATATGACGGAGGACAAGATGGGCACGGAACAATTCCCGTTGCTTCTTGTGGAAAGAAAAGCGGAACAGCCTCCCGTGGAAGATTCGTCCAGCGAAGTTCCTGAAGATTCCAGTAGCTCTTCGTATATTCCCGAGGATTCGTCCAGTGAGATTCCCGAAGATTCCAGTAGCTCTTCGTATATTCCCGAGGATTCGTCTAGCGAAAAACCGAATAGCTCGGCAAGCTCAAGCTCGAGTAGTTCTTCCTACGTACCCGACGATTCGTCTACGCCCGAAGATTCTTCCAGCCAAGTACCCGACGATTCGTTTACGCCTGAGGATTCTTCGACGCAAACGAGCTCCGATTCCTCTAAGGATTCTTCTAAGGATTCGTCCATGACGTCTTCCGAAGAGGAAAAGAATTGTGACAACGGCCACGATTTCGATGACTGGGTGATTATCAAAGAGGCAACGGAAACGGAAGATGGCAAGCGCATGCGTACTTGTAAGGTTTGCGGCGGCGCACAGATGGAAACGCTTCCCAAACTCGGCAGCGACAGCTCTGTGGCGGACAGCACGACGGAAAGTTCGGATAACGTACAAAGCAGCGCGGAGGAACAAAGCGGTTGCGAAAGTTCGATTTGCGCGCCTTTGGCAAGCTTGTTGTTGGTAGCCGGTGTGGCTCTCCTCGTGAGAAAAGGCAAGAAAGAAGAATAAATTTCATAAAAACAAAAACGGCAAACGTATAAAAGAAGGAAAAAAATCCTCGCTTTTATGCGTTTGTTTTTTTATTTAGGTAAACAAAATACTTTACAAGAATTTTTTTTTGCGGTATAATAGCAAGGTATAATAGTCGTATTATGTCTTATTATGTCCGCGCGCGTAACGCGCGCATAAAAACATAATGAAAATGGTAATAAAGGCGTCGAAAGACGGGCGTAAGTCCGAAAAGGTACAGATATGAAGATTTCACAAAACTGGAAAGATTACTCGATAATCGCAACGGGCGACGGGTATAAATTAGAGCGTTGGAAGGACGTGTATTTGCTCCGTCCCGATCCGCAAGTGATTTGGTCTGCACAGACCGATCTTTTCGCGTATCCCAAACTGAACGCATATTATAAGCGCAGTGAAAAGGGCGGCGGCGGTTGGAAAGTTTTGAAACCCATTCCCGATGAATGGAATATTTCATACGACGCACTCGATATTAAATTCAAAATCAAACCGATGGGCTTCAAGCATACGGGTTTATTCCCCGAACAAGCGGTGAACTGGGAATACATGACGCAGCTTATCAAAAACGCAGGCAGACCTATCAAAGTCCTTAATTTGTTTGCGTATACGGGCGGTGCAACGGTGGCTTGCGCGAAAGCGGGCGCACAGGTGACGCACGTAGATGCAGCGAAAGGCATGGTGGAGCGCGCCGGGGAAAACGCACGGCTTTCGGGGATTGATACGGGCATTCGGTATATCGTAGACGATTGTTTAAAGTTTGTGCAAAGAGAAATCCGTCGCGGCAATAAATACGATGCTATCATTATGGACCCGCCCTCGTACGGCCGTGGTCCGAACGGGGAGATGTGGAAGATTGAAAACGATTTGTATAAATTTGTAGAACTTTGTTCGCAGGTGCTTTGCGACAATCCATTGTTCGTACTGATTAACAGCTATACAACAGGCTTGCAACCGATGGTTTTGCAAAATATTTTACAGCTTACGCTTAAAAATTTCCACGGCAGAGTGGAAGCGTACGAGGTAGGCATAAAAACGGAGGAGGGCATATCCCTTCCTTGCGGAGCAGGAGGAATCTTTGTCAATGACGGAAATTAACGAAACGGTAAACGCGACGGAAAACGAACTGGAAATTTTATACGAGGACAATCATATCATCGTCGTGTTAAAACCGCAGATGATAGCTTGTTGTCCCGATGAAAGCAAGGACGATAACGTTCTCGACCGCGTAAAACGCTATATCAAAACGAAGTATAACAAACCCGGCAACGTGTACGTGGGGCTCGTTCATAGGTTAGACAGACCGACGGGCGGCGTCATGGTCTATGCCAAGACCAGCAAGGCGGCGGCACGGTTGACCGAGGGGCTGCAATCGGGGGATTTCGAGAAAAAGTATCTCGCCGTTCTTTGCGGTACGCCCGATACCGAACGCGGCACGTTGACCAATTATTTGCGCAAAAACACCGTCAATAATATGGTGTATATTTGTACACCCTCGGAAGACGGCGCCAAGTTTGCAGAGTTGGATTATCGCGTAGTGGAAGATAAGACGAAGTACTCTCTTGTAGAGGTTCGTTTGCATACGGGCAGAACTCATCAAATCCGCGTGCAAATGGCAGGGATTTCCCATCCTGTTTACGGGGATATGCGTTATGGCGGAGCCTTGGCGCAGAAGGGCAAGCTGGCATTATGGGCATATTCGCTGTCCTTTTTGCACCCGATTACCAAAGAACGGTTAAAATTTATCGCTTGTCCGCCCGAAACAGAAATCCCTTGGAAGGCGTTTGACCTGGCAAAAGCAGTCGAAATCAAGTGAAAAATTTCAAAAAAACGCAAAAGAAGCAAAAATCCCTTGAAATGCGTTTGACAAAACTTTTATTTCGGTGTAAAATAAATAAGTACGATATTAATTAAAAGGCAACTTTGTAAAAATTTACGAGGCACGGTTTTATGAAAAGAAACAACAAAAAACTGACAACACTTATTCTTGCGGGGGCGTTGAGCTTGTCCGCAGTTCTTGGTACGGCGCTGTTAAAAGCTCCCGTTACGGCATCCGCAGACGAAGCAACGGCAAAGACATATAGCTTGACCAACCTCTTCACGGAAAGCGAAGCGACGGTCAGCGCGGAAACGTTGAACGGCGAATCGGCACAGACGACGAAATTTTCGTTCAACAACACGGCAAAGACCAATTCCGTAACGTTGAAGCGTAATATCGCGTTCAAGTGGTTTGCGGGTAAAAATCAACCTAAATATTTCACGATGACGTTCGCGTTCGGCGATCTTAAAAATTTCAAGAGCGCAGATTTCGCAATCAATAGCGATTCGTCCCTCACCTCTGAAAAAGCGGAAAACATCGTCAGATTCGAAATGAGCGATTCGGGCGTTTGCGTTTACGTAGTAGCGGACGGTATGACGGAAGACGAAATCAAAGCGGCAAAAGCAAGCGCATTGTCTTTGCCCGGTTTGACGGCTGGTACGGAAGTTACGCTTTCCTTCACGGAAGACAAACCCGAAGGCGCTGACGAAAGCTTTGCTTACGCATACGACGAATTCGGCGTAAAGCTTGCAATCAACGGCAGCGAAAAAGTAATCGGCACGTTCACGCATCTCGGTTCGAAATACGCTTCCAACGCATTGAAAATCAGCGCGGTTGCGGCAACGACCGGACACGTTGAATACGGCGCGGCAAACCCCGTTGTATATCTTGACGAAATCAACGGTCAGAAGTTTAACAATATCACGACCGAAGGGGAAGGCTCGGCTGCAAAGCTGATGGTTACGGATACCGCAGCTCCCGTAGTGGTAGCAAACGAAGTCCTTAACGGCTTCCTTCTCGGCGCAAAATACACGTTCGACTACACGGTTGTAGACGTTTTGCAGAACGCAAGTCTCGGCGACGTTGATAAATATTATCAATTCAACCCCGCAGACACCGCAACCAGCTATACGGCGCTTGGAACGACGTATTTCATGGATACCGTTTACTACGTTGACGCAAACGGCAACTACACGAAAGACGCAACGACGAACGACGTAGCAAACGTACCTTGCTCGGTATATAGACATTACGGAGTAGACGGCGTAGTCGGCGGTAACGAATACGTTTCCATTCAAGTAACGGTCAACGACGACACGTACAAGAACGAAAGCGGCGATTATGCAAAAGTGGTGTACGACCTCGCTTGGTACGCAGAAGAAGGCGCAACCCAAGTATTGACGGTAGGCACGAGCGAAGTAGAATTTATCAAAGTAAACACCAGTAAAACGGGCGCTGTTTACAGCTATATCGGCATCGACGACGAAAACAAAGTCAACGTAATCACCGAAGAAAACAAAGCGATTCTCGACCTTCGTGTAGCGGCTTACAACGCAGCTCTTGCTGAAAAAGCAAAGACGGTATACGCAGGTAGCAACTCTACGATTGAATTGCCTTCGTTGGATTGGTTGTTTGAAGATGACAACGGTTATAGCGGTTTGAAATTCTCGTTCGCATACAAGACGCAAACCTCTTCCGGTTTGACGAAAACCAATTTGGAATACAACCGTCTTAAATTGCCTACGACTTCCGTTGGTTCTTACGAATTTAAGGTACTTGCAACGGATAAATCCGGCAATGCGATGAAGTACTATCTCGACGGCGAATTGGTAGACGTAACCACGGCGAACATCTGGGATATCGAAGAAATTCCCGTATTCAAATTCTCGGTACAAAACCAAGGTCTCCGCGTGAAGGAAGATGCAGGCGCAGATGATTCGGACAGAACGGATAAGGAAAACCTTAACAAGACGTTCACGCTTTCCAGCTTCACGGTAGAAGGCGGTACGAACCAAAGCTCCGCTTTCATTCTCTACAAGGTAGACAGAAGTGCTTATAACGCAACGGTAAGCGGCAGCGAAAAAGAATTGACGCGTAAGCTTCTCGCAAGCATTTCCTACGAAGAACTTCGTACCGAAATGTTAAAGAGCCTTTACCTTGTCAATGATAAATCCAGCGAATACTACGAAAACTACTTCGCATTGTACAAGGATACCTATGCAAAATTGCTTGCAGCGGAAATCGGCGGTAACGCAGACAAGATTGCAGAATGTTTCGTAGAAATCAAAGCTTACGATGCGGCGGCGGACCAAGCTGACAACAAGTACGAATGGAAGAAGAGCAGCTCTACGTCCTTTAAGACGGTAGAAGAAGGCGAATACATGATCTTCGCAGATTATTGGGATTCCTTGTTGCCTACCACTTCCCGTGCAGTTGGCTACATGCTTGTTGTAGTAGAATCCGAAATCGACACCATCAAGGGTGAAACGGAATGGTTGAAGAACAACATGGTATCCGTAATCCTCTTCGGTATCGCAGGCGTAATGCTTATCCTCATCATCATCTTGCTCTTGATTAAACCTTCGGACGAAACGCTTGAAGACGTAGAAAAAGCAGCTAAGAAAAAGGAAAAAGCAAAGAAAAGTAAATAATGCTTCATCATGATGAAAGCGGCGAAATCTTGCCGCTTTCATTTTTTTATAAACGCTTGCATTTTCTTAGGGAATAGAGTATAATAGAAAAAAACGCAGGAGGGGTAATATTTTGTTACAGTTGACGTCTGAAAAGTCACAGACATTGAAAGAATTCACCGAAAATAATTACGCCCAAGCTTCGTTTTTTTGGAACGTTCTGTTAAAGGACAAAGAAATCAAAGTCAACGGCAAACGGGTATCTTCCGACGTGTTATTGCAAGCAGGGGATACGATTGCGTACTACTTAACCCCCAAACAGGCGGAAAAACCCGCTTTTTATACCGTTTATAAAGACGAAAACATTTGGGTTACGGACAAGGAAAGCGGCGTTAATTCCGAGGCGGTTTTCGCGGCGTTGGCAAGGGAGAGGGAATGTTATTTTATCCATCGTTTGGATAGAAATACAAAGGGTTTGCTCGTCTTTGCTTTAAATGCAAAAACGGAAAAAGAGCTTCTTTCCGCGTTCAAGGAAAAAAGAGTCGAAAAACGGTATCACGCGCTCTGTTTTGGCAAGTTTTCCAAACCGTCCGACGTGTTGACGGCGTACCTGAAAAAGAACGCCCAAAGCGCCACTGTTCGGGTGTACGATGCCCCCGTTGCAGGCGCGGACAAAATTATTACCGAATACAAAGTTTTGGGGCATACCTTAGAAAATTTAACAAAAGTAGAGGTAACGTTACACACGGGAAAAACGCACCAAATTCGCGCGCATTTGGCACATATCGGGTGTTCAATCGTGGGGGACATGAAATACGGCGAAAATGCCCAAAATAAGGCGTTAAACGCCACGCGTCAATGCCTTGTCGCAAAGTATTTGCGCTTGGATTTACAAGGCGAATGGGAATATTTAAAAGAGAAAACGTTTTGTTCCTCGTTCGACGCGGAAATAAAACGATAATAAGGCTATTCACAAAAAGCTTTGATTATGGTTCGTTTTTGTAAAATAAAGGGGATAATAATGAAATTATTATTTATGATAGGTAATGCCGCTGTCGGTAAAATGACTGTCGGGCAGGAACTTATGAAACTCACGGGATTGAGATTGTTTCACAATCACATGACCATCGAACCCGTAATAGAAATCTTTGGTCAGTATAATGGAAAAGCAATTAATAGACTTCGTCAGGTAGTTTTTGAAGAATTTGCGAAGTCAGATTGCTACGGAATGATTTTTACATATATGTGGGCTTTCGACCAACAAGCGGATTGGGATTACATTGAATATGTGAAAAGCATTTTCGAACCCTATAATACAGAGTTTTACTATGTGGAACTTGTTGCTCCCCGTGAAATTAGATTAGAGCGAAATGTTACCGAAAACCGTTTACAAAACAAAGCATCGAAAAGGGACATTGAAACGTCGAACCAAAGACTTATCAACGCTGATACCAAATATCGACTTGAAAGTTTTGATGGTGAAATTCCGTTTGAGAACTATATAAAAATTGATAATACAAAACTTCCGCCTGATGTAGTTGCCAAAATAATTCAAAAAAAGTTTAATTTATAAAGGAGAAAACACTTTTTCTTTGAGTTTGATAATCTCAATTTATCGGTGATTACATGCAAAGCAAGATGTGCCCATTCCAAGTATTTTGCACCTCATTGTAAAATCGTATCAAAATTTTAGATTACTCACAAAACCAAGTCGGATCGTAGCC
>JAZQGK010000137.1:0-8544 GCA_045539975.1 Candidatus Scatosoma sp.
GCTACCCTTGGAATGGGAAATTACAGTGATGGGCTCACCGCTGTAACAACCCAACGAAAACAAAAACGAATTGAGTTCTTCATCGTCCGTGTCAATGCGTTGGATTATATACTCTTTACCGGCTTCCGCCTTGCTTAAATCCATCATCTACTTTCTCCTTTTTTTTAATATTTCCTCATTGATTTTTGCACTCTAATTATATTCTATATGTATGCCGTTGTCAAGCAAAAATAAACCATGGTTAAGAAATTTTTTGAAAATTTTTACAAAAAAATAAGCCGAATGACAAAGTTCGACTTATTTCTATATTATATAATTATATGTTTTTGGGGCATAATTGTACCTTTTAGGGTATATTTGGGGGTGCAATTATTGTTTGACCGTTCTTTTCATCATTTGGAAAGTTTCCTCGGATACGAGGTGTTCCAAACGGCAAGCGTCCGCCTCCGCCGTTTCCTCGGAGACGCCGTTTTTGATTAAAAATTCACGAATGATACAGTGTTTTTCGTAGACCGATTCCGCATACGCCTTGCCTGCTTCGGTCAAAAATAAATGTTTTCCGTCCTCGTAGACGTAATTTTTCTCGCAAAGCAGTTTTACGGCTTTGTTTACGGCAGCCTGCGAAACTTCCATGCGTTTGGCAATATCAATGCGGTGCACCACCGCCTCGTGACGGCTGATTTCTAAAATGCTTTCGAGGTAATCCTCTTCCGATTGATTGTATTTTGCGTAAGTATTCATAATTTCCCCTTATTCTCGGCAAGCAAAGCTCGCCTTGTTTTTGTTTGGTTGAATTTTCTTCATTTTATAGCACGAGCAAGTAAAAGTCTACCCGAAAACTACGGAAACAAACGGTGTTTGGTTTTAGAAACGAGCAGTTCAAGGCGCGGAGAGGGCGCGTACCGATAGTACGTAACCGAGCCGCAACACAGAAATGCGAAGTTTATAAAATCAAACAGGCGTCCCCGAATTTTACGGGAAACAGGATAGTTCTTCGTAGAGGCAAGCAGGTCGCGAAGCGCGCGGCTTTTCCGACGGGAGTTTACAAGTCGTAAATGAGCAAGGAAAAACGCAAGCGCGACAAAGAGATGCGCCGCCTATACGATGAACGTGGCGTCGCCGAAGGAGAAAAAGCGATACTCTTTCCCCACCGCGTACTTGTAGACGTTTAAAATTTCTTCCCTGCCCGTTAGACATGCCACCAACATAATCAAGGTGCTTTCGGGTAAATGGAAGTTGGTAATCAGCGCGTCCACGCATTTCATTTGGTAGGGCGGATAGAGAAAAATTTCCGTATTTCCGCTGCAAGCGCGGACAAAACCTTGCGCGTCGGCTACGCTTTCCAAAGTCCGAACGGAAGTTGTCCCCACGGCAATCACTCGACGCCCATCCCGTTTCGCCGCATTGATGATTTCCGCCGCCTCGTCCCCGATTTGATAAAATTCAGAGTGCATTTTATGGTCGGTGATAATATCCTCGCTGACCGGACGGAAAGTGCCAAGGCCCACGTGTAAAAGGACTTCTGCAATCTGCACGCCCTTTTCACGGAGTTTTGCCAGCAATTCGTCGGTGAAATGCAAGCCTGCCGTCGGTGCTGCCGCAGAACCGTCCGTTTTGCTGTACACCGTGTTATATCGGGCTTGATTTTCCAGTTTTTCTTTGATATACGGGGGCAACGGCATCGTTCCCACGCGCGATAATACATCCTCAAACGAGCCCTCGTACGAAAATTCGACAACTCTCTCCCCCGATTCCGTGATATCCTTGACGGTAAAGGAAAGCTCGTCCCCGATGGTCATCGTTACGCCGATTTTGCCTTTTTTGCCCGGTTTCATCAGGACTTCCCAGGTATTGAGGTCGTGCCGTTTTAACAACAAAACTTCCACCACGCCGCCGTGTGCCGTTCGCGCGTACATGCGCGCAGGGATTACTTTTGTATTATTGACGACCAAGACGTCGCCTGCCTGCAAATACTCCACAACGTCGCGGAAAATTTTGTCTTCGATTTGTTTGCTGTCTTTATGATAAACCAACAACCGCGAGGAATCGCGCGGTTCTGCCGGAGTCTGCGCTATGCGTTCCTCGGGCAAGTCGTAAAAGAAATCACTTTTTTTGTACTGTACTTTTTCCATATCTTCTTCCGCGGATAGGCTTTCTTTCGCCCGTCCTCATCATTATCATTCTTCCGATTCAAACACGGAAATTTGTCTGCGCGCTTTTAACGTGGGTTCTAAACCCATATGCGCGTACCCGTCCTTTAAACAAATTCTGCCCCTCGGCGTGCGCGCAATAAACCCAAGCTGTAAAAGATAGGGCTCGTAAACGTCCTCTATCGTGTTCGCGTCCTCGTTGACCGTCGCCGCCAGCGTTTCCAAGCCCGTAGGCCCGCCGCCGAACTTTTCTATCAGGGCGCGCAATAAATTTCTGTCCGTTTCATCCAAGCCCAACTCGTCAATCTCCAAACGAGAGAGCGCAAACCGTGCGTCCTCACGCGTAATGACGGAGTTTCCCTTGACAAACGAGAAATCGCGGACTCTTTTGAGCAATCTGTTAGCGATACGCGGCGTACCGCGGCTACGGCGTGCAATTTCCGCCGCCGCCTCGTCGGCTATCGCAATATCCAAAGCGCGCGCGGAACGGGTAACGATTTCCTGCAACTCGCTCGGGGTATACATTTCCAAACGGTTTACAATCCCGAATCTATCGCGCAAAGGCGCGGCAAGCATCCCCACGCGCGTCGTTGCGCCGATGAGGGTGAATTTTTTCAATGCAAAACGGATATTTCGCGCGGACGGACCTTTCCCGACAATGATATCGAGTGCATAATCTTCCATCGCGGAATATAAAATTTCCTCGACGCTGCGATTCAAACGATGAATTTCGTCAATGAACAGCACGTCCCCCTCGTTGAGGTTGGTCAAAATCGCCGCCAAATCCCCCGAACGCTCGATTGCCGGGCCGCTGGTGAGTTTGATAGACACGCCCAACTCGTTGGCGATAATATGCGACAAAGTGGTTTTACCAAGCCCCGGAGGCCCGTACAAAAGCACGTGGTCAAGCGCTTCGCCGCGCGCCTTTGCCGCCGCGATATACACGCTGAGGTTTTCCTTTACTTTCTGCTGGCCCACGTAATCGGACATTACCTTGGGGCGCAGGACGTTTTCTTCTACGTCGTATTCCGTTTTCGTTCCAACGAGTAAATTTTCCTCGCCGTATTCTTCCTCTTCAAACATACTCTTTTTTCCTTTTTATCCTATCCGTGCCGTAGCGCAAAAATTTTTAACCCTGCAATATCCCAACCGTTACGCATTACGTCGCTTGCAGAGCGCGCATGATGACCTCTTCCACCGTCTTAGCGCCGAGCTCGTGAGCTTTTTTCACCGCTTGTACGCTTTCCGCGCGCGTAAAGCCAAGCCCCATCAACGCGGCAACCGCTTCCTCGTCTATCGCCGATAATTTCGCCACGGAAGGGGTTTCCGGAACGGTCAAATCGTCGCCGCTTGCGCCCAAAACTTCCGCCGCGGAAATTTTACCGTGCAATTCCAAAACGATTTTTTCCGCCGTCTTTTTGCCTAACCCTTTCACGGCGCTAAGGCGTTTTACGTCCGCCGTCGCCACCGCCAACGCGAAATCGTCCGCCGACAGCGACGCCAGAATGGAAATCCCCAGTTTCGGGCCTACCCCCGATACCGAAATGAGCTTTAAAAACAGCTCCTTTTCCTTCGGCGTGTCAAACCCGAACAGGGTAATGCCGTCCTCTTTTACTTGTAAATGGGTGTACAGTTCCGCCACCGCGCCTACCGTAATTTTACGGAACACGCTGCCCGAACAATACGCTTCGTACCCCACGCCGTTTACGTCCAAAATCACCGTCTCCGTCGTGGTCGTCAATACTCTACCTCTTAAAAACGCTATCATAGCTCACCTCTTACGCTCTCACTTATCCGTAGGTTTTTGGGGTTGCCCCACCGTTGTCTTTGTTGTTTTGGGGGTCGCCGTTTTTTTCATTTGCGGCGGCAAGGTCACACACGAAGCGCGCCCAACGCCCGTCACGCCGGCAATGCCCGTAGCTCTTTGCAACGCGCCGACGGAATCCGCGGATGAGAATCCGCTGCCCGATTTTTTTCTTGGCTTTTTTGCGCCCATCGCCATGAAAGCTTGGTACTCGTTGGCAGGGACGGTGTTGGTATTGTTGCCCTTTGTCCGCGTCATATTCCCCACGGTGAACAGCTCGCCAAAGCGGTTGGAAAAGCCGTGACAGAGCGCAATCGCCAACGCGTCCGCCGCGTCGTCGGGCTTGGGCACGGTTTTCAGCCGAAGCATGGAAGTTACGACGGACTGGATTTGTTTTTTATCCGCCTTGCCATAGCCGGTCAAAGCCTGCTTGATTTGCATGGGCGTGTATTCGTACAGTTTTCCGCACTGTTTGACGCAGGTAAGCAACGCCACGCCGCGCGCGTGCGCCACCGCAATACCCGTCGTGATGTTTTTCGAGAAGAACAGCTCTTCCATCGCCACTTCGTCGGGATGATATTTTTCTAAAATTTTCGTAATCCCCTCTTCCAGCATCGCCAAACGCACGGGTAAGCCCTCTTCCTTAGGAGTCAGCACGACGCCGCAATCTAACGCGTGAAAATTCCCGCGTTCATCCTTTTCAATTACGCCGTACCCCAAAGTAGCAAGACCAGGGTCGATTCCTAAAATAATCATCGCTTTCTGCCTACCTATAAATTTCCAATTTATATTATACTACAAAGCCGTGAAAAAGTCAAGCCCTGCCTTGGATTGCATGCGCTTTCTTTTTCGTTTCCGAGAAAAAATACGAAAAAACTTGCAAAAAAAATGAAAAAAGTGAAAAAAAGGTGACAGTCCCCCCTTGACAAGCCAAAAAAAGGGAGTATAATACTCGCACGACGGATGGGCGAACCTCGCCCAAAGCAATCACTTTCACGTTTTTGAGAATTTCAGAACGGGAGAATACGAATATCATGAAAGCAAAGTTACGTGGAATATTGCAACTGTTCGGAATCGATAAGCTGCTTTTGCGGCTTTTCGAAAGACTCGTGTCGGGTTTGAACAAAAAGCACCAATGGCTGAAAAGTTTTTTCGGTGTTTTCTCGCCTGCCACGACAACCGCAACGACTGTTTAGGTCGAGAATTGCGTTTTGAATACCCCCTCGGACGTCCCCCTTCGCCCGAGGGCATTTTTTATACTCGAAAGAATTTTTGTTGGGGGTATGCTTATCCTCACCCAAAAAAATCCAAAAAAGGGCGAAAAAAGTTTCGTTCAACTCTTTACTAATTAAAAAATTTGTGCTATAATACAATAGCAAAAGCAAAAAATTGGAGGTAACAATCATGGCACATGTTATTTCGGACGAATGTTTGGCATGCGGCGCTTGCGCTGACACCTGCCCCGTTGGTGCGATCGCGATGGACGACGCAAAGGGTATTTACGTAATCGGTGACGAATGCGTAGATTGCGGTGCTTGCGTAGACACCTGCCCCGTTGGCGCAATTAAAGAAGCGTAAGTTCAACGTTCATTCTTACAAAAAAGTGAAAAGCACGGAGTTTTCTTTCCGTGCTTTTTTCTTATCTTTTTCTTTTTGGCTTGCGTTTCCCTTTTCATGCAAAGAAAACCCACAAATTTCCTCTCGTGTTTACGAACGCAGCCGCAGGATAATTTCCTTGATGATTTTTGCCGCTTTTCGCACTTCCTCTTCCGTGTTATCCTTGCCAAAACTGATTCGAACGCTCTCTTTCGCTTGCACTTCGCTCATGCCCATCGCCAACAATACGTGGCTGGGTTTGACGGATGCGCTTGCGCATGCCGCTCCGGCTGAAATACCGACGCCCTGCAAGTCCGCCGCGTACACCAAATCTACGTTATTCACGCCAGAAATTTGCAAATTGAGCAGGGCAGGTACGCATTCACCGTTGATTTTTACCCCGTCCAAGCCCTCTAACTCCTGCAAAAAAACATCTCTTAAAAGCTCGATTTTTGCGTTATTTTCCTGCATGCCGCGCACCGCTTTTTCATACGCCGCCACACAACCGACAACGCACGGTACGTTGGTCGTACCGCCGCGAAGCCCTCGTTCTTGCTCGCCGCCGATAATCAAACCTTTTACGCGCACGCCGCTGCGAATATACAGCACGCCGCAGCCCTTAGGCCCATAAAATTTATGCGAGGAAATCGCCAACAAATCCGCACCCAAATCCTTTACCTGCAAGGGCAGATGCGGCGCAGCCTGCACCGCGTCCGTAAAAAACAGCGCGCCTTTTTCATGCGCCAAAGCCGCTATCTCTCGAACGGGCTGCTTCGCGCCCGTTTCGTTGTTGACGTACATCACCGCAACCAAACCCGTGTCTTCCCGAAGCGCCGCTTTCACCAAAGCAGGCTGTATAATTCCTTGTTCGTTCGCGGAAAGATAGGTAACCTCAAAGCCCTCTCTTTCTAACTTTTCCGCCGCCGCTTTTACGGCGTGATGCTCGATAGCCGATACGATAATATGCGTTTTTCCGTTCTCTTTCTGCGCGTATGCCGCCCCAAGCAAAGCCCAGTTATCACTCTCCGTGCCGCCCGAGGTAAAATAGATTTCGTTGGGCTTTGCGCCCAGCAATTCCGCCATTTTATCCCGCGCAAAATCCACCGCATTTACAGCTTTGCGCCCGAACGCATGCGGCGAATCCGCATTGCCGAAATCCCCCGTGAAATACGGGGTCATTTTTTCGAATACCTCTTTGTCAAGCGGCGTCGTTGCCGCGTGGTCAAGATAAATGCGTTCCATTCCGCGTCCGTTCCTTTTGCATAATTTTCTTATTTATTATACCGATTTTTCAACATTTTGTCAACTGCATACGGGAATTGGAAGCAGAAAAGAGTAAACTCGCATAAAAAATGCCAAAAAAATCCGTAAAAACTGAAACTTTTTTCAAAAACCCCCTTGAAAAATGTGAAAAAATATAATATAATGGTTGTAATTATCGGTTCTTTGTAGAGACGCTGGCTGTTCGGCAAAGGAGAGAACCCGAACGCGCGTATTCCTCTACGCCCCATCTCCGATAAAAATAAGCATACACAAGGGGGATTTTATATTATGAGCACAAACTTTGAGAGCATCCGCAACATTGCGGTTGTTGGACACAGCGGCGAAGGCAAAACCACACTCGTGGAAGCAATGCTTTTCAACGGCGGCGCGATTGACCGTATGGGGAAAGTTCCCGACGGTACGACGGTAAGCGACTATGACGACCTTGAAAAAGCAAAGAAAATGTCTATCTACACCTCTGCGTCCTACCTCACTTGGAAAAACGTAAAGATTAACCTTCTCGACCTTCCCGGCTACTACGATTTCGAAGGCGAACGCAACGAAGGTCTTCGCGCGGCAGGCGGCGCACTCCTCGTTATCGGCGCAAACGGCGTTTTGCCCATCGGCGCGGAATCTATCGTGGACTATTGTTTGAAACTCGGTAAACCGCTCATCATCTTTATCAACGGCATGGATAAAGAAAATGCAGACTACCTCGGCACGGTCCAAGCTTTGAAAGCAAAATACGCAGGCAAGCTTGCTCCCATCCAGATTCCTATCATGGAAAACGGCAAAATGCAGGGTTGCATCAACGCTTTGCAGGAACGCGCTTACCTCTTTAAGGAAAGCGGCCCACAGGAAATCCCTATCCCTGATAACATGAAAGATCAAGTGGAAGAGATGAAAGCGCAGCTCATGGAAACCGCAGCAGAAAACGACGAAATTCTGTTGGATAAATATTTCGAAACGGGCGATTTGACCAGAGAAGAAACCATCAGCGGTATCCGTATCGGTATCGCTTCCGTTAATACCATTCCCGTAATGGCAGGTTCGGCTCTTACCAACCGCGGCGTCATCAACCTCCTCAATGAAATCGTTGCGTATATGCCTTTGGCTCGTGAACGTCTTAACACTATGGTAGAAGACGTCAACGATCCTTCCAAAGTATATTCTATCCGCACCGAAGCTGACGCTCCGTTCGCGGCGCAGGTTTTCAAAACCGTTATCGATCCCTTCTCCGGGAAACTTAGCTATATCAAGAGCTTCCGCGGCGTTTTGAAGAGCGGTTCAACCGTTTGGAATCCCAACACCGAAACGGAAGAAAGAATCGGACAAATTTACGTGCTTCGCGGCAAGAAGATGGAAGCCGTTGACCAGTTGGCGGCAGGCGACATCGGCGCGGTGAATAAGCTCAACAACACCAACACGGGCGATACTCTTTGCGATATCAATACGAAAGTGAAGTTCTCCTCTATCTACTTCCCGAAGCCCACTTTGCTTATGTCGGTTGCGGCGGAAAAGAAAGGCGAAGAAGACAAAGTGTTTGCCGGTCTTGCAAAGCTTAAAGAAGAAGATTACACCTTCTCGATTGAAAAGAACGCGGAAACGAGTGAAATGATTATCGGCGGTCAAGGGGATATTCAGCTTGAACTGCTCGCAAAGAAAGTAAAGGCGCGTTACGGCGTTGATTTGAAGCTTTCCGAACCGAAGATCGCTTACCGTGAAACGATC